>CAYTAO010000011.1:0-25465 GCA_964435915.1 uncultured Dehalococcoidales bacterium | reverse complement strand
CCAACGTGCGTCCACTCTCGGCACTCGCACCTACTGTAACGGTCAAGCCAGTCCCTGCCGCAGCCACAACCGCGTCGATGATCGGTGCACGTTCGGTGTCCATAAGCCGGTGAGCTTCTCCCATAACACCGAGGGTTACAACCCCGGTGCACCCCGCGTCTCGAGCCCCTGCTAAAAGCGGGGTAAACGAGGCCGTATCGACTTCGCCACTCGAATCGAACGGCGTTGGCAGCATGAAGTGAATTCCATCTAACTTACGGTCAACTGCCAATTTTGAAGTCTCCTGAATAATCGTTGGTGCTGAAAATGTTATGCGTATGTTGACCTCGTTGACCCACTGACGCAAGCTGCCCCGATAAGGGTTCAGCGTGCCTGTTTTCCACAATGTTGTTCAAAGGAGTGCTAAAATCACCATTTATGACGAACACATCATTCAACCGTGACTGCTGTTGTACGGGCTTCTAAGCAGGGCTGGCACTACTGACGTGTGATTGATTCGACCCTGCCCTAAACAATCTGGTGGGGTTTTTTTTATGGAATTTATAAAAATTATTGATCGGGAAGGAAGGTCTGAGCGGTGACCACTGGAAGAGTAGATACAAGGAACTGGATTCCGAATCCAGAAAACGCCAGCGTACTGAAGATTGACGGTCCTGAGATCGCAAACTTCGAAGATCAGGTAAAATTGTTCCAGGCTGGTGAAAAAGGTGAAGTGGAGTTCTTGCGATTCCGTCTTCGACAGGGAGTCTACGGTCAGCGACAGGCCGATCGCCAGATGATCCGCGTAAAGCTGCCGTTCGGCGGGCTTACAGCACACCAGATGGATGTACTTGGGGATGTGGCGGAAAAGTACGCCCCGTTGAAAAAGGGCCACATGACTACTCGTGAAAACGTGCAGTACCACCACATCCCCCTGGCAGAGTCGAGCGATCTGCTCCGCACCCTCGGCGATGCGGGCATGTCAACTCGAGAAGCCTGTGGAAACGCCGTTCGAAACGTAGTGGCGGCGCCAACGGCTGGCGTCTCGAAAGACGAAGTATTCGACGTAACTCCGTACGCAGCCGCATACGCTAGATATTTCCTTCGCCACCCAACCACGCAGAACTTGCCGCGAAAATCTAAGGTAGCCTTCTCGGGCTCCGAAAAAGATGAAGCAATGGTGCTCATGCACGATGTTGGCATGGTCGCCCGTATTCAAGATGGGAAACGCGGATTCAAGATCGTCGTCGGTGGTGGTCTGTCCACTAGGCCGCTGATGGCCGAAACCCTACGAGAATTCGTACCGGCTGAAGATTTCCTGATTAACTGTGAAGCTGTGCTACGTCTGTACAATCGTCAGGACGAGGAACGCAAGAGCATCGCAAAAGCTCGCATCAAGTTCACTATCGCCCGACTTGGAATCGACACTTTCAGAGATATGGTCGATGAGGAACTAAAAGGCGATTGGGCGAAAAAAGAAATCGACCTCGAATCATTGATGTTTATTGATGATGAAGAGGCGGATGCCCCCAGCGCACCAACCAGTTCAATACCTGAACCGACCGGCGATCTAGTTTACGAAAACTGGAAGCGGACCAGCGTCGAGCCGCAGCGTCAAGATGGCTTCAGCGTCGTCTACATCCGGGTTGAGCGCGGCGATGTTTACGCCAACCAATGGAGGCAACTCGCCACGATCTCTCGCAAGTTCGCCGGCGGACGCTCCAGAGTCGACCAGCAGCAAAATCTGGTTTTCCGCTGGGTTCGTAACGAGTCGCTTTACGACATGTATCTGGCACTCGGCGACATTGGTTTCAGCGTGGCGGGTCGAGAGACCATCCGCGATATCGTGACCTGCCCGGGTACCGACTCCTGCAAGCTGGGAATTACCTCATCGATGGGTCTCAATCAGGCCCTTGGAGAGGCGCTCGACGAAATGGGCGACATCGACCCGCTCGTCGAGAAGATGCACATCAAGGCAAGTGGTTGTCCGAACTCTTGTGGTCAGCATCACATTGCCAGCATTGGATTCCATGGTGCTGTAATGAAAGGCCCCGGCGGCCAAGTTCCAGCTTACGAGTTGTTCCTCGGTGGGCGATCGACTGAAGAAGGCGGCACCAAGATTGGTGACCGTGTGAAGGCTCGCATACCTGCCAAGCTTGCTCCAGAAGCCCTGAAGTCGGTTCTCGATTACTATCTTGCCAACCGAAAAGATGGAGAAGAATTCTCTGCCTTTATCGAACGGGTTGGCGTTGGGCAGTTCGAAGAGGAGTTCGGCAAATTGAAGGCCGAAGTCGGACCGCTTGACCGAGAGAATATCCAGACCTATATGGATTGGGGCAAGACCGTCGTCTACAAGCTAGAGCGCGGTGAGGGTGAATGCGCAGTCTAAACTGGACTATCACGTAACTGGTAATTGACAAAAAACTGGCGATCGCAGAAATGCGGTCGCCAAGTTGATTTAACGTTAGTTTTCCAGTGAAAAATTGCGAAATCTCAGTGCCGGGTGTCACCTCTTATCGGAATCTTCATCGTCTTTTGCCGTACCGAAATCTACGATTTTCCCGTGATCTCCACGTGATTCCGGTTTCTCTTCGATCCTGTGGCCGCGCCAATACTTCACTTCTGGCTCGATGTCCGGTGTACTCGAAGATATTTTGCCGCGCCCAAACATACGACCGCCGGCGAAACCACTGTCACCCTCGCCTGATGATCCCTTGCGAAACCACAGCGCGTATCCGGCTAGCGTAAGCACGATACCTCCAGCAACAAATCCGAGCTGGGGGACCGGCACGAACGTACCAAACGCAAGAAGGATCAGCCCGACAACCACAAGATGACCTGCATTTATCTTAAAGCTTGGACCTCGCGCGGTCGGCTTGCGTTTTGGAACGTTGGGAGTAAATGCCTCAAACGACCTGCGCCTCAGGGTGTGCGAATCTTCCCGTTTGCTCGTCCACGGCAACGGTTCTTTCTCAGTTTTTTCAAGTATTTTGTCTATTTCACGCTCGAATTTTGACTTATCTGGCATTGGTGAATACTACCTAGTGAAAGGAAATAGCGTTGTTATACTCGAAGATCTACAAATGTAATAATCGCGCAGTACCACCCGGATCTGTAGCTTACACGTGATAAAAACATGCCAGACATCGAGTACGATAATTTTTCGAAAATCACCCTGTTCAAACTTGATCAGGGATTCCGTCAACTCGATGCTGATGAACGTGAAAGCGGTAAAAAAGAACTTGCCGAACTGATAACTGAACTATCTTCGGATCACGATATACGGAGCTACAGTACAGTCGGTACACGCCCTGACTCGGACATGGTGTTGATACAGGATTCGCCATCTGTCGACACCTTCCACCAAACCTCGAAGCGCATCAACAAAACCTTGATGGGCAAGTACCTTGATCAGACCTACTCGTATCTCTCGATCAAACGTAAAAGCCGTTACAAGCACGGCGGTGGTGCACCCAAGCTCAAAGAAGACTATAAGTACATGGTTATCTACCCGATGACCAAGACCCGTTCCTGGTACGAAAAGTCGATGCAAGAGCGCCAGAAGATGATGAACGACCACTTCCGTGTCGGTAAAGACTACCCGATGGTCAAGATCAACACGTCATACGCCTTCGGTCTCGACGACACAGAGTTTGTACTCAGCTTCGAAATGGACGACCCGTCAGATTTCGTCTCGCTGGTAATGGACCTTCGTGAAGTTCCAGCGGCGCAGTACACAGCGACCGAGATTCCAATCTTCACAACCATCAAAATGCCGATGGCCGAAGCCCTCGACGCCATGGCCTAGTGGTTGATCCTGTCAAAAGAGAAACAAAAAGCCCTCGGCCAAACAGCCGAGGGCTTTTTGTTTTTTCATTCGTATGAATCAGGCGTTTGCACCCGGCTCCGATGAGTCGTAATCGTAGTCGTAGTTCAGCTTGATGAACTCCTGCTGATCTGCAGGCACCTGATCTTCTGGGAAAATGGCATTAACAGGGCAAACCGGTTCGCAGGCTGCGCAGTCGATACACTCATCTGGACTGATGAATAGTTGATTGTCGCCAGGCTTCGAGTAAATACAGTCGACGGGACAGACATCTACGCACGCTCCGTCCATTACGTCGACACAATCCTTAGCGATGATGTAGGTCATCCGTTCGAACTCCCTTAAACAATTGACCGGTTCCTAGCCGATCAGGGTTGCGATAAATTCACGGCGCAGTATACGTTTCCGCAACCCATCGTAAACAGGCTGACACCCCCGTATTTACACGGAAAAGTGCCAGCCATAAATTAACTGGTTAGAACTTGGCTTTTTAGTGACCGCCGCAGGCGCAACCGCCACCACCACCACCACCACCACAGCCGCCGCCGCCTCCACAACCACCGCCGCCGCCGCCGCCGCAACCACCACCGCCACAGCCACAGCCTGAGGAGAAGTTGGGGTTGGAGATCACGAAACCAGAACGCTCGAAGCCTTCGACAAAATCGATGCTAGAACCCTCCAACATCGGGGCGCGCTCATCGTCGACAAGCGCCTTGACCACACCCTCTACAACTGTGTCGGTTCCGGAAGGGCTTTCTTCCAGTCCGAATACGTATTCAATGCCACCGTGCTCATCCGTCGCAACAGCAATTCGAAGATACTGACCTTCGGCATCCTGTTCCTTAAGAACTTCAAGCAACTTTGTTGTTGCTGCGTCGGTGAACTCTACAACGGTAGTTGAACTGACCATCAGGTACTCCAGATAATCTTGCGTGAGTTGAAAATGAGTTTCACTTACACTTTACGCGCAAATTCGATGAAAAGCACATACTTCGGATGTGAGGATAATATGGTTGGTAGTTTACGTAAAAGCCCCGACCCTAGTTCCCCAATGAACGTATTACGGCGGTATCATTTACCTTCGTGCTGGTAATTCGCCAAATGATTATTCGGCTTCTTCTCACGAATTTAAAACGATTCCGGTGCTTTCCGGAAGTGTTCTAATCGAACGTATGCACGTTCAGTGTAGACCCAATAACCTTGTTAGGAAAATCGGAAAAACACGAATGGATGAACTCGACCGAAAAATTATCAACCTCCTAGAACGCAACGGCCGAGCCTCAAACGCCCGGATTGCCCGTGATGTAGGCGTCAGTGAAGGGACCGTTCGCCGACGCTTGAAGCGTCTTATTAGCGAACGGATCATCAACATTATCGCTCTCCCCGATCCGCGGAAGCTGGGATATAATTCTGAAGCGCTTATCGGAGTCCAAGTTGATCCCGACAAAGTAGATGAAGTCGCTACCAAAATGGCGAAACTTGAGCACACCCGCTGGGTGACCATCACGACCGGCACCTACGACGTATTTGCATGGACCACACTCCAAAACGCTGAGTCGCTCGGTCGATTCCTGCGTGACGAAGTCGGTGGTATCGACGGCGTACGTCGTACGGAAACATTCGTAAACCTACAGGTAATGAAGCGAGAATTCGGCATTCCCGCTTAGAATTCGGCATTCCCGCTTAATTAACGTAACGCGAATCTTGCAAACAGAAATATAATCAATTGCCATCACCGGTGTTCAGACCATCTGACCAGCCACATGGCAGGTATTCTGATACCGATCTTTCAACAGTATTTATCTAACAGGTCTTTTTTTGCCTTATGGAGAGAACGATGCAGCAAACCGCTGTCCAAGCCCGCCCAGCCAACCCTTTCTCACTTTTGGGACCTGCAGAGCCTTCGCTATTAGAGCGACTCGTTCCCTCAGCGAATGTATGGCATAAATCGGCAGCGGTCATCATCGGGATAATTCTCGTGGCACTTCTCGCACAGGCGAGATTCTTCATTCCCGACAACCCTGTTCCCATTACACTTCAGGGATTCGGCGTACTGATGCTTGGAGGGGTACTTGGCTGGCGTCTCGGTCTGGTTTCGGCAGCCGGTTACTACCTCGTGGGAATGGCCGGACTCCCAGTTTTTGCCAAGGGCGGTGAAGGCTGGGATTACGTTATTCATGGTGTTACCGGTGGGTACCTGCTCGGCTTCATACTAGCTGCCGGGGTAATCGGCTACCTTTCACAACGCGGCTGGAACCGTGGACGAGTTTTATGGCCGATGCTCATCGGATCTCTCCTGATCTACGGCCCCGCGCTGATCTGGTTGAGCATTTTTGATTTCACATGGCCTGCAGAAGGCAAACTAATGTCTTCTGCTCTCTACCCATTTATTCCCGGGGACATCCTGAAGCTAATGGCTGCGGCCGCGGCGACTGGTGGCCTGTGGCGCTTTGTGGATAACAGGCGGTAGCCTCGCATATCCGCTTTGCTGGTTATCACTTGAATAGCCGCACTCCTAAAGCTCCATCCATATTGGCTGAACTAACGGGATATTTACGGTGTACAAAAACACAAACTGCGGAGAGCCCCGCGAAGCTACAGTTGGCTCACAAATTACGGTTTCTGGTTGGGTTCATCGACGACGCGACCATGGCAATCTGATATTCATCGACCTTCGCGACCGTAGTGGCCTGCTGCAGGTCGTATTCAACCCTGAATACTCCGAAAAAGCCCACGACATCGCAGGTAGCCTACGTTCGGAATGGGTTGTGCAGATCACAGGCAAAGTCGTAAGGCGCCTCCCGGGTGCAGAAAACCCGGAACTCCCCACAGGAACGGTCGAACTGTCAGTAACCGATCTAGTCGTGCTCAACCGATCGATCACACCACCGTTTGAGATTTCTGACGATCTTGAAGTCGATGAAAACACCCGTCTCAAATATCGTTTCATCGACCTGCGCCGACCGAAGATGCAGGAAATACTGAAGCTTCGTCACTAGGTTACCCACATCATGTGGGACTTCCTTACTGAGAAGGAATTCACCCAGATCGAAACGCCGATCCTTATCAAGAGCACACCCGAAGGAGCACGCGACTATGTCGTTCCAAGTCGAATTCATCCAGGTGACTTCTACGCACTGCCGCAGTCTCCACTGCAACTCAAGCAGATGCTGATGGTTTCTGGAGTTGAACGATACTTCCAGATTGCCCGATGCTTTCGAGACGAAGACCTGCGAGCCGACCGTCAGCCCGAGCACACCCAGCTCGACTTCGAGATGTCGTTTGTTCATCAAGATGACGTGATGGCCATCGTAGAAGATCTGTACAAACGAATCGTGAACGAAACTGCCCCAAACGCAACTATTCCCGAAACGTTCACACAGCTCACTTACGCTGAATCGATGGATCGATTTGGCTCCGACAAACCCGACCTGCGGTTCGGCATGGAACTAACGACCATCACGGATACGGCTGCAACGTCCGGTGCCCGGGTATTCCAGACGGTCGCTGCATCGGGTGGTTCGATCCGTGGATTTGTAGCTAGAGGCTGCGGCAACTATGGCCGCCGCCAAACCGACGACTTAACTGAGTTCGCAAAATCCAGCGGCGCAGAGGGTCTTGTGTTCATTGCACTCGATGAAAGCGCAGCGTCTATCGACGCTCTCGAAGACGACCACATCAAGTCACCGCTCAAAAAATTCCTATCGCTCGACATCATAAAGAAGATCGCCACTGAGATGGGCGCTGAACCCGGTGACCTGTTGTTAGTAGTCGCCGGAACCGAAAAACTTGTAAACACGGTTTTATCAAATCTGCGTAACGAAATGGCGAAGCGACTCGAACTGGCTGACCCCAACGAATTCGCATTCGCGTGGGTTTACGATTTCCCGCTGTTTGAGTGGGACGAGGACCTCAAGAAATACGAACCCGCGCACCACGTATTTTCCTCACCGAAGCCAGAACACATGGAGTACCTAGACACCGACCCTGGCAAGGTGATCGGCACGCTGTGGGATCTCGTCTGCAACGGCTCAGAGATGGGCTCGGGAAGCATCCGTATTCACGATAAGGAACTCCAGACCAAACTTTTCAACATAATCGGTTATACCGAAGAACAGATAGCCGATCGGTTTGGGCAATTGTTGACTGCGTTCACCTACGGCGCTCCTCCCCACGGTGGCATGGGACTTGGTCTCGATCGGCTTATTGCCGTTCTGGTAGGTGAGGAGGCCATTAGAGAAGTGATAGCTTTTCCGAAGACACAAACGGCGTTTGACCCGCTGTTTGAAGCACCCTCGCCGATTGAAGACCAGCAACTCGATGATCTACACATTCGTGTTGTGATGCCGAAAACCTAGTACCACGCATACGTGTAGCAACGTTCAGAAATTAGCGGCCAGATATTGTGACTCTGAGTTACAATTGAAGCCAGTACCATGTAGATAAAGGAGCGCCCAGGGGCGCTCCTTTCATGCACGGAGCCGCTGTGCGTCCGCTATTTGCCAGCTAACTGATGTTTCGGAGAACGCGTTGAAAGTTACTCGCGACGATGTAGAAGATCGTCAGGCCATTCTTCACATCGAGGTTGAAGAAGATCGCGTGGAGAAGCATCTCCAGCGAGCACACCAGAAAGTCTCGGCGCGTATAAACATCCCCGGATTCCGAAAAGGCAAGGCGCCTCGACGAATCGTCGAGCAGTTCGTCGGCAGTGAGTATTTGCTCGAGGAAGCGATGGAAACGCTGGTTCCTGAGGCCGTTGGCGTTGCCGTTGAAGAGTCGGACATCGAATCGACTCACACGCCACCGCGAGTGAGCATCACCGAGCGCGACCCAATCGTGAAAATCGATGCGAAGGTAGCACTTCCACCCGTAGCCACACTTGGCGACTACAAGAAGCTTAAGTTCGACGACGAACTTGAATTGGTGGCTGATGAACAGATTGAAGAGCAGCTAACGCAGGTTCGAGAGTCGCAGGCAACATGGAACCCTGTAAAACGGGCGGCGAAACTCGGCGATATGCTCACGATCACCTCAAAAGGACTGGTCGAGGGCAAAGAGTTCGCAAACGTAGAGGCAGGCGAGTTTCTTGCCGAAGCCGGCAGCATGAACCCGGTTCCCGGATTCGCTGAGCAGTTGAAAGGCATGAAGGAAGGCGATTCAAAAGAATTCGATATCAATATTCCTGCTGATTACCCGAATGAAGAATTTGCTGGTAAGACAGTAAACTTCACCGTCGATGTTGCCGAAGTGAAGAAGAAAGAACTGCCAAAACTAACAGACGCATTGGCAGCTTCACTAGGTGAAGATTTCAAAACGGTCGCGGAATTACGGACTCAAAATATCGATAATCTTGAAGTGCAGGCCAAAGCTGGTTTGCGAAGATCACTAGAAGAAAAAATTATCGGTGCATTGGTTGATGGGGCTGAATTTGAAGTCTCGCCGATGATAATCGAACACGACGCGGAGCACGTACTAGAGGATCAGCAGCGGCAGCTGGCTCAGTACAACATCGATTTTGAGCAGTACATGCAGGGTATTGGCAAATCGACCGAGGAAATGTTTGTTGAGGCAAAAGACTCAGCTGAGCTTCGACTCAAGCGGATGCTTGTGGTCGACACACTGGCTGAAGATATTGGAGCATCGGTAAGCGACGAAGAAGTAGCAGCCGAAATTGCTCTGATGCAGGAGACACCTCAGTATGCAAACGAAAATATGGATACCGACGAAGCACGAGACGCAGTCCAGAGAATTCTGCGACGCCGTACAGCTATCGATCAGGTAATTGAACTGACCCATAAGCCAAAAGCAGCAAGCACGAAGGCTAAAAAATCTACAACTACTAAGAAAGCACCGGCATCCAAAGAAAAGAAGCCAGCTGCGAAGAAAAAACCGGCCACCAATGCGAAGGCTACGAAGCCAAGCAAGGCCGGCACGAGTGCCAAAACATAACGTAAAACTTCACTTCTGGGGGCGACAAATATGACATCAGAACTTACAACACCAAACAACTTCGGATCCGACTCGGCTCCTCTGGGGCCAGCCCCGCAGGGAAAAGACAGCCCACTGCTACAACTCCCAGAAAGCATCGTTCCGATGGCTACCGATACCGGTGCACGCGGCGACCGGGCCTACGATATCTACTCTTTGCTTCTCAAAGAGAGGATCGTATTTCTCGGTACGCCGATCAACGCACAGGTAGCGAACCTCATCGTTGCCCAACTCCTGTTCCTCGCAAGGGAAGATTCCGAGAAGGACATCAACCTTTACATTAACTCACCCGGTGGAGAGGTGTACTCCGGTATGGCGATCTACGACACGATGCAGTACGTGCCGTGTGATGTCGCCACGTTCTCGGTTGGACTCTGCGCCAGCATGGGTACTGTGCTGCTCACAGCAGGTACCAAGGGCAAGCGCTACACCATGCCGAACTCGACCACCCACATGCATCAGCCATTGAGTGGAACCCAGGGTCAGGCGTCAGATATCGAAATCCATGCCCGTGAAACCTTGAGGATTCAGGATCGTCTGCGCCAGATTATTGCTGATCATACGGGTCAACCTTATGAGCGCATAGCCCGTGACCAGGACCGCGATTTCTGGTTGAATGCAGTACAAGCGGTTGAATATGGACTAGTCGACGAAGTCCTCACGCCAGACTCTCCGGCTTCTGAATAAGCTAATAAAATGAACAAAATCGCGGTAGACTCGTAGTAAATTAGGCATCAAAACATTAGGCACCAAAACATATGACGACTGATCATACAAATGGCGGTGGAGGCGACGGTACAGATATTGGAGAAGCCTATTCGTGTTCGTTCTGTGGAAAGCCTCAGGAAAGCGTCCGACGGCTGATCGCAGGACCCTCGAAGATCTTCATCTGTAACGAATGCGTTGGTAGGTGCCAGCAGATCATCGCCGATGATCAACCCATTGTTAAGACACACCAGAAACCGACAACCCCTCGCGATATGTTTGAGCTACTCAACGAGTACGTCATCGGACAAGAACGCGCCAAGCGGGTTATCTCGGTCGGTGTATACAACCACTACAAGCGCATCTGGTTCGGTACGGAAGACCCCGACGTGGAGCTTCAGAAAACCAACGTGATGCTCGTTGGCCCAACTGGTTGCGGTAAAACCTACCTGGCTCAAACGCTTGCACGAATCCTGGACGTCCCGTTCGCAATCACCGATGCCACCTCGCTTACCGAAGCCGGCTATGTTGGTGAAGATGTCGAGAACATCTTGCTGCGCCTGATTCAGGATGCAGAGTTTGATATCGCACGAGCCGAGCAGGGCATCATTTACATCGACGAAATCGACAAGATCGCACGAAAGTCCGCGAACCCGTCCATCACCCGTGATGTTTCAGGTGAAGGCGTACAGCAGGCACTTCTGAAGATTCTTGAAGGCGCAGTTGTGAACGTCCCGCCGCAGGGTGGGCGCAAGCATCCTGTTCATTCTTGGTGGTGCGTTCGACGGCCTCGAAGAGATCATTCAAGGTCGACAGACCAAGGATTCAGCCTCCATCGGCTTCAAGTCACTTAGCAAGTCAGGTGAGGGAGAAGCGGCCGACTTTACGGCTGTTGAGCCGACAGACCTGCTTCACTTTGGATTCATCCCGGAATTCATCGGTCGCGTTCCGTTGGTGGTTGGTCTTGCCGACCTCGACCACGATGAGCTTATTCAGGTTCTGACCGAGCCCAAGAACGCACTGGTTCGTCAATACCAGGCACTGTTCAAGATGGACGGTGTCGAGCTTGAGTTCGACAATGCCGCCCTCGACGCAACAGCAAGGCTGTCGAAAGATCGCAAGGCTGGCGCACGTGGACTACGATCGATCGTTGAGGAACTTCTCGTAGACGTGATGTACGAACTGCCTTCTATGGACGGCGTCGCCAAGTGCATTATCAGTGAAGAGACTGTCACCGAAAATGCCTGGCCACAACTGCTCGATGAAAACGGCAAACGTCTCGACAAAGATCTGCCCGAAGATAAACACAAGGCTGCTGCCTAGGTAGAACGATTGAATTGTGAAATCAAAAAGCCCCTGATCTTGCCGTTTCTTTGGCTTTTTTATCTGGATCCCAAGCGAAGCAAAGCGGAGTCGAGGGACCTTCAGTGGTGTGACGGGCCGTGCGAGTCCTATAGGCCCTTAACGGTCAGCGTAATCCACCAACTGCTCGCTCAACCTCAGGCGTCAGATCAATAACATCCGCTAAAACATTCGGATCAATCCACCCGCCGGCGACAGCCTTAAGCGTTTCAATCAAGAATGGCCGTTCCCGCAACAATCCGGCCTCACGAATCGCTTTGAACACCAGCAGCTTTTCTCCTATGTCCCGCTTTATCGTTTCGTAATCAAACGTTTTAAGGAGGAATTCCAGTTCTTGCCATGCAATATCGAACCCATCACCCCGCACCGAAAACTTTGCCGTTGCAAGCACCGGGCCCTCATCAACGTCCTCAGTCGAAACGTGAATCATCGCGCCGGTCTCATCGAGCCCCTCAGTGATCACGTCCCAGACTGCCTGCTGCCACATACCAATGGTGCCGCCGGGCAGTGCCGGGTGAAGATTCAGCGTGAGGTACTCAGAGCAGAGGAGGGGGGCGATGAGCATGTAACCCGCATGCACCGCTATATCGACTTTATGCGGGCGAAGAAGCTCTATTGCGGTCTCATCGAATGTCTCTCGCAACTCGGTCCAGGGCTTATTGTCGTTGGCTCGGCGAAAATCACGAGACGAAAGAGTAATCAGCGGTATTCCGTTAGACTCAACGAGTTCAAGGAATCGGTCGGTACGTTTCGTCTGGCCTTTGACCCGATTTACAAAAACAAAGGCCAGTTCCGCAGGTAGGGCACCTGAATCGATCGCTTCAAGCGCCGAACTCAGCAAGCCATATGAACCTTCTCCTCGGCCAGTAGAAAACCAACCGATTTTCAACGGAAACGTGCTTCTCGATGCCACAGGTTAAGCGTCCCCATCATCATCGACGTCTTCGTTATCGTCTGGTACCAGATTCATCTGTTCGGCGAAGTTCGCCTGCAAACGGGTGATCTTCAGTTCTGATGATGAGAGAATCTCGTTGCACTTGGATGCCAGTTTCATGCCCGACTCGAACAAATTCGTCGCTTCGTCCAACGAGAGTCCGCCGGTTTCGAGCTTTCGTACGACATCCTCTAGTTCAGAGAAAGCGTTTTCGAAGCTCTTTGCGGCAGGTTTAGGCGTTGAGTTTTCGGGTGATTCAGCCATGGCTATTCCGTTAGTGTGTGGCGGGTGTTGATTGTATCTGCTGGTTGGTGAATTCGACGTTGCGTGAACGTGCGGGGGTTGAGTGATCATGAGTCGATGATGTTTGAACTTTCGTCCACCTCGTCGACCGTTGTTTCGAGAGTGCCATCGCTAAACATCACGCTTAGCCTGTCTCCGATCGTGAACTGACCTGCGCTTGTAGCAGCACTACCGTCTGCCAACCGAGTGATTGTGTAGCCACGCCCGAGTATCTTGGCGGGTCCGAGTGCGTTTAGTGAAGCTTCAACGGTCTCGAGTCTCTGCCTCGACGACTCGACCAGATGCTGCCCTGCAAGTCGAACTCTCTTGAGAAGCTCATCGATTCGCTGCCTCGGAGCTGTCGTATCGGGAACGCGCAGGCTCATCCGGTCGACTCCCATTTCGAACTGCGAACGGCTGTCTCGAACGGTGCGGCCGATGACTTTGTCGATCCGCGCAGCATATCCCATTACATATCCTCCAAGGTCACGAATATCAGGCGCAACGATTTCGGCAGCAGCGGAAGGGGTTGGAGCTCGCCGATCTGCAACAAAGTCTGCAATTGTCGTGTCGGTCTCATGACCAATAGCACTGATAACTGGTACATTGCTAGCAAACATCGCTCTCGCAACGATCTCCTCATTGAACGCCCACAGATCCTCAAGTGATCCACCGCCGCGTGCCACGATCGCGACGTCGACATCGTTCATCGTGTTTAGCGCTTCGAACGCCTGAACGATTTCAAGAGCAGCTTTGTCACCTTGCACCGAGGTGGGAATCAAGATGATTTCAGCGAGTGGGTACCGACGGGTAAGAACGTTCAAAATATCCTGAATCACAGCGCCGGTCGGTGATGTAATGACAGCGATTCGTGACGGGAATTCAGGTAACGCGCGTTTGCGATCCAGCTCAAACAGACCTTCAGCTTCGAGGCGTTTCCGCATCTTCTCATACGCTTGCTGAAGAGCCCCAACACCGTCAGGCTCGACTGAATTGACGTAGTACTGCAGATCGCCCCGAGCCGTGTAAATCGAAATACGACCGTGGCAAATCACCTGTATCCCATCGGCCAGAAACTGCCCACCTCGACCCGATCTGAACATGACACAGCGTATAACCGACTGCTCGTCGCGAAGCGCAAAGTAGTGGTGACCTGAAGAGGGATTGCGATAGCCGGAAACCTCTCCGATTACAGTGAGATCTGCGAGTCGAGGATCCGACTCAAGACTGGTCTTCAGATAATCGGAAACGGCACTAACGGTATAGGCGGTCTGGCGTCCTGACTGCTCTACTTCCGGGTCTCCTGAGTCATAAGTACTGGTCATTACAGCATTCTTCCACAACTGCGTTCAACCAACCAGCATGAGCGTCATAAAGAGGACCGAATCTTACCCCTTCTCCCAGCGGGAGAAGGATGGAATGGGGGAGATACGTTTAGTTAGTCGACGACCGTCGATTCTTACTCACCTAAATTCTCTCCCGTTGGGAGAATACTTCGGCGATGTGCACCAACAGGCCTTAATCAGCCCGTCCCGTGTACTCACCCGTTGTCGAGTTGACCACAATGCGATCACCGGTCGAAACGAACAGCGGCACCTGTAAGACGAGTCCGGTGGTAGTCGTAGCCGGTTTAGTCGCACCACTCTGGGTGTCGCCCCGAAGGCCCACCTCGGTCTGCCCAATCTCGAGCGTAACCGACGGTGCAACCGCAACCGAAAGAGGTACACCCTCGTACATAATCACCTCGAGCATGTCGCCTTCAGCGATGTACTTCAGTGCGTCGCCGAGCACCTCTTCAGTTATCGCAAACTGTTCAAAGGTCTCGGTGTCCATGAAGTTGTGCATATCGCCGTCCGGGTACAGATACTGAACGGTAGGGGTGTCGACTTCGGCTTTGGTCAGCTTCTGGTTGCCTTGAAGCTTTCGTTCGTACACGTTGCCGCTCTTCAACTCCCGAACCTTCAGGGTGAGAGTTGGAGGAGCCTTCGGAGCCTGGCGATGCTGCCAATCGAGAATCTGGTAGACCTTGTCATCGAGGATAATGGTCATATTTCGGTGAATTTCACTTGAAGAAATTGTCATCGCAATTCCTGAGAGTCCTTTCGAGTGATCGGAGTTACAGAAAAATAGGTTCGGCTACTCAATATACGAGATAAATCGGGTCAAAACTTCATTTTGATTGCGTGACTCATCACGCGAGCCTTATCGTTCTCAAGAACCACCACATCTTCAATACGCACTCCACCCCATCCGGGGATGTAAATACCCGGCTCGATCGTGAACGGCATGCCGTTCCTCAACTTGCCCTTGGCGTTGGGTCCAACACTGGGGTTCTCGTGGACTTCGAGTCCGAGACCGTGCCCCAGACTATGTCCAAAGTCGTTCTGGTGTCCCGCCTCGGTGATGATCGTGCGAGCGATGGCGTCGCACTCTTCACCGGTCATGCCGGGCTTGACCATGTCAATAGCCGCTAATTGGGCAGTCAGCACGATGTCGTAAACACGCTTGATCTCATCGTCAGCATCGCCAAGCACCACCGTGCGGGTGAGGTCGGAACAGTAGCCCTGATAGCGTGATCCGCAGTCGAATACGATCGTCTGCCCCTCGACGAGCTTGCTGTCGCTGGTGGCGTGATGCGGGCGTGCGGCATTAGGGCCGATAGCGACGATTGTCTCGAATGAAATCGACTCAGCGCCACGCTCACGAACGGCTTTTTCAAATATCCATGCGGCTTCTTTTTCGGTCATACCGACCTCAAGTAGATCCGCCGTTTCCTCGAATGCCTGATCACCGATATCGATGGCACGCTGTAGTAGTTCGAGCTCGCCAGAATCCTTAAAGGCACGGAGATCTACGCCGATCCCGGACGTAGCTTTCCACTCCGGGTCTACGTCGTTTTCCTTGAGAGCCTTCTTGAATCGTTCGAGAGTTCCAACCGTCATGTCGTCAGCTTCGAATCCAAGCGTCTTTATTGCGAACTCATTAACGAGCTTCGCCAGCCATTCTGGTTTACCGCCGATCCGGTCGATCCGCCACCCTGGAGCCTGCTGTGCCGCCTGTTCGGTGTACCGGAAATCAGTGCAAACCACAGCGTCGTTTTGGGTCACCAGCAAGTATCCCGCGGTGCTCACGAACCCTGAAATATACCGACGATTCTCACTGTTGCTCACGAATATGGCGTCGAGTTCGACCTTTGCCAGATGCTCTCGAAGTTTTTGGACACGCGAAGGAAATCGGAAATCGCTCAATGTGAGATAACTCCGCCAGAAAATAACTGACTAACTAGCTGTTGATGACCGTGTAAAGATGGTCGAGGGCGTAAATGTACCCGGCTGGACCGAATCCCGCCATCTGCCCAATCGCTTTGGACGCGAATACCGAACGTTGCCGGAACCTTTCACGGGCATGGATGTTCGAGAGGTGAACCTCGATGAATGGCAATCCGGCATCGAGCAATGCATCAAGAATCGAGTAGCCAACCTGCGTCAGCGCCCCGGCATTGATGATCACACCGCTCGCACCATCAGACGACTCCTGAATGAAGTCGACTATCAAGCCTTCGTGGTTCGACTGGAAGAATTTTGCTTCAACGGCAAGCTCAGCAGCTTTCAAGGAGATACTGTCCTGAATCTGGGCAAGCGTTGTGGTGCCGTATATCGAAGCATCCCGCTTACCGAGATTGTTCAGGTTAGGTCCATTTATTACAAGAATCGTTGCAGCCAAAGTTTTTTCTCAAATATCAGTTTGCATCTGGTGTAGGAACGTCAAAGGCTTGAATCGTTCGCTGTTCAGACTTTAAGCGTACTACGTAGCATTGCCAGATTTCTTCTTATTTGCTCGCGGGTGTGCGCTGAGATAGACCTTCCGAGCCTGCTCGGCCGATACTTGTGTATAGATCTGCGTTGTAGCCGGGCTGCTGTGTCCGAGTAGGTCTTGCACTACTCGAAGATCAGCACCACCGTCGAGCAGATGGGTGGCAAAACTGTGCCGCAGCGAGTGCGTGTGAAAGTCTGGATCAAGCCCGGCTGCGACCGCGTATTTCTTCACGATCCGTTGAATCGACCTCGTCGAAAGTCTGCCACCGGACTGGTTCATCCAAACAGCGTCGTCAGATCGACGGCTGGTAAACTTTGGCCTGACGTCCTGCAGATAAGCCTCGAGCCAGTAAGCAGCCTGCTTCCCGAATAGCACTACCCGCGACTTCGATCCCTTGCCGATGACACGAACCTCGTTCGTCCTCAGATCGATATCAGCGAGGATCATGGCGTTGGCTTCAGAGACCCGTAGTCCGGCCGCGTATAAAAGTTCGAGCAGTGCCCGGTCGCGTATCCCAGCGTCCGTAACTGTATCCGGCTCATCGAGTAGTCGATCGATCTCGTGGCTGGAAGCTACAACTGGTAGCTTTTTCTCTTTTTTTGGACCAGTTGCGAGGTCTGTTTGATCGAGCTCGATATTACCGATATGTCGGAGATATCTGAAAAAAGATTTCAGCGCAGAGAGTTTTCGAGAAACGCTGCTACGGTTGTACCCGCTTATCATCAGCGACGCCATATAACCACGCAAAAACAAGCGATCGATTTTTTCGAGATGAGTGACGTCCTGTTCATCGAGATATTCGACGAGTGGAACTAGGTCGTTCACGTAGTTGCGAACCGTGTGAACAGCGAGCTGGCGCGTCGTTGCAATGTGATCATTGAACTCGTGTATCAACCCTGAAATATCAGGATTGGGAGTTTGTCGAAGAGCCTCTTCCATCGCAGGCGAAGGCAGCCGTTTGATGCCTGTCATACCGTAACCACCTGCCCTGCGTGGAAAAGAAGCGAACTTTGCGAAACCGCACGAACGTTAGGCCTTAGCCTTGGCTTTGGATTTTGCTTTGGGCTTTGCTTTGGACTTTGCTTTGGCTTCTGCCTCTGCGACCGCTGCGGCCGCAGCTTTTGGGTGCACAATTGCGCACTTTTCCATCGCAGCCTTCCAGTCGCCTTTCCAGTTTTCCGTGACTTCACCTGAGGCGCGTTCACCAGGTCTAGTTGAAATTGCAACTCGACATTCGGGGAATTTTCCACATCCGAGGAATTTTCCATATTTACTTTGGCGGATGACGAGATAGTCTCCACCGGCACATTTTTCATCACTTAGCTGTATGAGACTTTTAGATGGAACTCGATCAGCTTTCTGCTTTGCGATGCTTACTTCTTTGACAAATGGTCCGAAGAATTCCCTAAGCATGTTGATCCAATCTTGATCACCATCTGCTATCGAATCAAGTTTGGACTCTATTCCTGCTGTAAACCCCGTATCCATAATGCTGGAAATGTGCTTGGTGAGAAGATCGGATACCGCCATTCCCGTAGGGGTTGGTTTAAACCGCCTTTTTTCTCGATCAACATATTGCCGTTTTTCAATTGTTCCAACAATCGTGGCCCATGTGCTAGGTCTTCCAATTCCTTGTTCTTCCAAAAAACGTATTAGGTTTGCCTCAGTAAAGCGGGGTGGGGGTTGTGTAAATTTCTGATCAGCATTAATTGTCTGCTTTTCAAGAGAATCACCCTCTTGCATTAACGGTAATTGTGTACTCTCGTCGTTTTGTGCATCTTCATCCCGAGTTTCGATGTAAAGCTTTCGGTATCCATCAAATTTGATTACTGAGCCTGTTGCTCGCATTATGTATTCTCTGCCATTGGTTGCGACTGCTGTTATGTCTACACCGGTATTGTCCACGATCGCATCGGTCATTTGGCTCGCAACTGTTCGCTTCCAGATCATCGTATACAGACGAAGTTGTTCGGATGACAGGTACCGTTCGACTTTCTCCGGCGTGTTTTCTATTGACGTCGGTCGTACAGCTTCGTGAGCTTCTTGCGCTGACCTGCTCGTAGTTTTATAACGACGAGGGCCGGACGAATAATCAGAACCATAGTTTGTAGTAATGAATTTTTCAGCTTCGACCAGAGCGTTTTCAGCCAGATTTGTTGAGTCGCTCCGCATGTAGGTGATTAGACCGTCGGGCTCTGAATTTTCTTGTACGATTCCTTCATAAAGATTTTGAGCTATGCGCATGGTACGCGACGCGCTGAATCCAAACGAGCGAGCGGCCTGTTGTTGCAGCGTACTTGTGGTAAATGGGGCGCGGGTTCGCTGCTTCACCTCTCGCCGAGTCACGTTTGACACTTCGTATGCGGCTTGCTCGAGGTCTTCTTTGATAACCATCGCTGTCGCTTCATTATTAATAACGGGCTTTCCTTTTTGGCCCGGTACAGTCTTAAGTGAAGCGGAAAATAGATATTTGTTTTGTGCTGATTGTTTTTGAAGATCGGCTGTTATCACCCAGTATTCTTCAGGCTTAAAAGCTTGGATCTCCCGTTCTCGATCGACAATTATTCTAAGTGCTATCGACTGTACCCTGCCTGCAGACAGCCCTTTTCGTCTTCCTCCTGGTATTTTGGTCCAAAGAAAACTACTTCCCTTGTAGCCGACTCCTCGATCAAGGACCCGCCGTGCTTGTTGTGCATTTACTAGATGCATGTCGATTTGGCGTGGATGCGCAAATGCTTCTTGGACTGCAGAATCAGTGATTTCATGAAAAACTACTCGTTTTAAGTCTTTTGAATTTTCGAGTTTTGCTGCTTCCACAAGATGCCATGAGATCGCCTCTCCTTCGCGATCTGGATCCGTCGCTAGATAGATAGATTTGGCCTGTTTAGCTGCTTTTTTGATTTCTGCTATTAAAGTTTTTTTTGTGTTTACATATGGTGCTTGGAAATTGTTATCAATTTCCTCAACATCCCAATCTTTTGGTAAATCGCGTACATGGCCCATTGAAGCGAGGACCACATAATTTTCGCCTAAAAACCTCCCAACCGTCCTAGCTTTGGATGGAGATTCTACGATTACCAGGTCACGATTTGCAGATGTCGCCAAGTTCTTTTTTCCTCGAGTGGATAGTCACATTCGGACTATCGCGCGTTATTTTTAGTCATTGAAATGGCGCAGTATGTGCGTTCATTCGGCTTGTTTCATTTATCCGATATAACAACGTCTAATTCTTAAACATTCTTTTCACGCTCGAGTTTGTCAAGCGCGTTTTTACCAGACTATGCTCGAATATCTTGCGAATCAGGATGAACTGAACTCGATCCACAATGTTTGGCAATTCAATTGTTTATCGCTGAAATGGCGGAGAGGACAGGATTCGAACCTGCGGTGAGCTTGCACCCACACACGCTTTCCAGGCGTGCCCATTAAACCGCTCTGGCACCTCTCCGCGGCAGCATCGACTACCGGTTGAACCGGTGTCCTTCGCTTATCGGAATTGAAAGGCGGCGAACCGACCCCGATAGGTATATGGCGGAGAGAGCGGGATTCGAACCCGCGATACGCGGATGCGTATACCGGTTTTCGAGACCGGCGCCTTCAGCCACTCAGCCATCTCTCCGAACTCCCCAACTATAACAATCGAACCGCTCGTTACGGTTGCAAAATTCAAAAGAATCTAACAAATATGCACCCACTTATTCGCAGCTACTCGTAGTTGAATATGTTGACGCACGGGAAATCAAAACTCTACGATTTAATGATGGGCCGACCAATATCAAATGGGTCGTGGAACGACGCCAGAGCCAATCGAACGGCGTACTTCGTTTCTGGACAGCCAATATGCCTCATAAAGGTGGTTGGTATATGACCACTGCAGGAGTAATTCTCGCAGCCGGTAAAGGCTCGCGAATACGGTCAGTTCTGCCTAAATCTCTCCACAAAGTCGCTGGATTAGCACTGGTTGGGCATGTCGTACGTATCATGCGAAACGCCGGAATCGACGATATAAATGTGGTCGCCTCAGAGGATCTTGCCAATTCAGTTGAGTTCAAAGAAGCACTGTTACCAGAAGTAAGTATTTCTGTTCAGTCCCAACAGCGGGGCACAGCAGACGCCCTCAACGCCGCTCGATCGGCGGTTGCCAGTGCCGATACGATCGTCGTCGCCCCGAACGACATGATCCTCGTGACCGACGAAATCGTTCGCCGCATGATCGAATCTCACAACAACTTCGGATCTCTCGCAACACTACTCGGCGCGATCGTCGACGATGCGTCGGGTCATGGCAGGATCAAACTGGATACCGCAGGCCAACCAGAGGCGGTTCTTGAAGAACACGAAGCCGACAATGAACTACTCCAGAGCAAGCTAATCAACACTGCCTGGTACTGCTTCGACAGCGAATGGGTGTGGGATGTGCTGGAAGGGATTCAGCCCGCCGAAACCGGTGAGGTTTATTTGCCCAGAGTAATTGAAAGCGCCGCCAGAGATGGACGCTCAAAAATCGTTGTATCTGACGATCCTGATACGGGTCTTGGAATCAACGATAGAGTTCAGTTGTCCAACGTCGAGGGCATCACGCGCTGGCGGATCAACGAGGTGCATATGGGAAGCGGCGTGACGCTTCAAGATCCCGCTACTACCTATATAGATATTGACGTTGAAATCGGCCGCGACACAGTGATTGGGGCTGGGACTCACATCGGTACTAAGTCGGTTATTGGGGCGAACGTAACTATTGGACCGAACACACGAATCACTGCAAGTCGAATCGGCGATAACGCGACTGTCGACGGGGCACGAGTGATCGATTCAGTTGTTGGCGAAGGGGTTATGGTTGGCATTAACTCGCTGCTGCGTGGCGGAACCGAACTCAAACCTGGCTCTAGGATCGGGAACCTCGCTGAAATCAAGCATTCAACGGTTGGCAGCGGCTCGCAAGTGTCACACTTCAGCTACGTAGGCGATGCCACGATTGGCGAAAATGTGAATATCGGCGCAGGGACAATCACCTGCAACTACGACGGCATCGAGAAACATCCAACCGTCATAGAAGATGAAGCGCTGATCGGTTCGAGCACGATGTTGCTCGCTCCAATCACCATTGGCAAGGCGGCAAGAACAGGAGCTGGATCGGTCGTTAGGACTGATGTTATGGCGGGTGACACAGTTGTCGGCGTACCGGCGAAATCGATAAAATCGAAGTGAACGCATTATGTCTCGGGATATTCTCGGGACAGGAATCAGCAAGGAATGACTGAAAATAACGAAGACCCCGACAGTACGGGGCAATCTCCGGATACAAACCAGCAGAGACAACCATTCTCACCGGAAAATGGTTGGAGAATTCGATGCGCAAGACCGGTCGGACACCCCGGAGTTTGGTTTGAGGTGAGTTCGTAGATGTCACCTGACCCAGTATCACTGCTAGCACTAATTATCTCAGCAGCCGTGTTCTTCCTTACCGCGCTGGCGATTTCAGCACTGGGAACGCGTGTAAACCCGTTGCCTTCGGGAACTCGAAACCCAAATACAAACGACAATGGAAACGGCGATTCGGAGCATGATCACGACCACGGCTTCTCGGGTCGATTGAGTGCCGAAGCAAGCCTCATTGGTAGAAGCCTTCAGGCGGCTTCATTAATGACGTCGGCACTCGCCGTATTTGCCTTTTTTGAATCCAGTTCAGGTACCGCCGGCTCGGGCTACGAAGTCGCTCTGAGCGGATTTATAACGGCCGCGGGAGCTATCGTGGTGCAGTTGATCGCTTCAGGATTATCCGGGTACCAGCGGAACTTGGCTCGAACGATCAGCAAGCCAACCGGAATCCTGCTGCGCTGGACCAGTATCACTCCGGGTATATCGCACATTGTAGACTTTTCTCTTTCTCGCGGACGAGGTGACGACGCAGTGGATGAAGACGTGTCAGCCGCGCTCCAGGAGAGCCTTGATTTCCTAGAAGAATCGGTAATCCCAGCCGACCAGAACGAGTTGAGGATGATCCGCGGAATTCTGCGTATGGATACTGTGAAGGTTCGCGAGATTATGGTTCCTCGCGTCGATATGAATACTGCGTCTGCTACGGCCAGTATTGGAGCGGTTGCGGATCTGATGTCGGTGGGCGGCCACAGTAAAATTCCGGTGTACAAAGGCACTGTCGACACGATAGTCGGCGTGATATTTGCCCGAGACGTACTGACGGCCTTGGACAATGATCAGGACCCTGATGGCCCTGTCGAAGCATTAGCGCGCCCTGCACTCCGTGTACCGGAGTCACAGAGTCTGGAACGACTGCTCAGGCAGCTTCAGGAGCGCCGGACAGGAATGGCAATTGTCGTCGACGAGTACGGTGGAGTATCTGGACTGGTAACGGTTACAGACCTAATCGAAGAGATCGTGGGTGAACTCGTTGACGAGTTCGACGTGGACGGTCCCGAGGTTGAAGCAATTGGCTCTAGCGAGATGTTTGCCGATGCTGGAGCCTCGATCGATATCATGAATCAAACTCTGGGTAGTTCAATCGTTGCTGACGGTTTCGATACCGTCGGTGGCCTCGTGTTCCGCGAACTGGGCAAGGTGCCTTCGCCGGGGGACACAGTTTCGGTTGAAGGCGTTAAAATCTCGGTGCAATCTGTGATAGGACGAAGAATCCGTCGAGTGAAGATCGAGCGTATCGAGCTGGAACTGTCCGACGCCAATTAGGAAGTCACTTGATTCAGTAGACTGTAGCATCAGGCCTTAGATATTCACGAAAGTTCGTATACAGCCACTGGCATGTCTTCAATCTCTTTTGGAAACGTCCGTACCAGTACCCAACCGTGCGCCTCGTAAAACCACCTCGCATCAGAGTTGGCAGTAATCACTCCGATTTCTACCCGCTCAAACCCTTGCTCACTGATGAACTTGAGAGCGCTCCTCATCAGCAGCCCGCCAATCCCGCTGCCTGTTGAATGTGGTTCAACAGGCATGCCAATGAGGTGGGCATCGTAATTTGGAGACTCTACTGGCGCCACATGCACAGAACCTACTAACGCCCCATCCAGCGATGCCAAGATTGTTGTATCCCTAGACGTGATGTTTGAAAGGATGTCGTGCTACTGGGTCCGGTACTCATCGAGCCGCCGTGAACTCACCCAATCGGCTGTCGCATACGGCAAGAACGAAATCGTGTGACTTCGAAACAAAAGTTGGGCAATCGACTCGTGGTATTAGAGAGTCGCTGACCTGATCAAAGATGCTACTGGTGGTATATTCGGCGTGAGTACCTCTTACTTCTTCGCCCTGCGGTGGCTAAGGCGTGGCGAGTACTATCGGAAGAATACAGGTTAAACAAAGACACCCCGGAAAATCCAAGGTGTCTCAAGAATCAATAGATTCAGGTGTTAGTCAGCGATCTTGTTGACGACCATGAATGCAGAAGCACCACGGTTGCCTTTGTCACCAGTTGCCGTGATGGTGAAAATACCACCAGCGGAGAAGCCGTCAGCGACTTCAACGTCAGCCGTAACAGTGAAAGCACCATTGCTGTTTGCAACAGCATCACCCAGAAGGAAGTCGGAACCTCCAACCGTGGCGGAAATGGAAATTCCCTCGTTAGTTGCGAATCCACCGCCAATGACGGTGATAGATGCTGACCCGGCTGTTATCTCAGCTGCACCGGTCGAAGAACCGTTTGCATCAAAGTATCTTAATATCCACCCTGAATATACATCTCGCCCTTCGCTCCAGCTGCACCGGCTTTACCGTCGGCACCATCAGATCCATCAGCACCCTTCTCGCCCTTCTCGCCCTTCGCTCCAGTTGCACCGTCTTTACCGTCGGCGCCATCTGCACCGTCGGAACCCGCTGCACCGGGTGAACCCTTTGGACCTTCTTTACCGTCGGCACCATCCGCACCACTACCATCTGTACCGGCCGCACCTTGTGGGCCAGTCGAGCCATCAGAGCCAACGGGTCCTGCGGGACCGCGGTCACCCTGGCATGCAATTGCAGTCACGAGGGCGAATATTGCACCAATCAATAGGAAAGTCTTTAGCTTCCCGCGGAGCAGTCCTGTCATTGGGTCCGGTCCTCCAGTCTTAATATTTGAATACTCTGCACACCACGTTATTCGGGCGATTTCTCTAATTGCAAGCAATTCAGCCTGCAGGTTTTGAGACGTTTTGTCGCTAAGACGGTTCATATAAAGGTATATACCTGTTTCCGGATCAACGATTCACCACAGTTAAAGTCACTGAATACAGTCTCGCCGCTCCCGGGCAATTGTGTGTTGATCTGACTTCCTTACGTGATATCCTTGCTAGGTTGTGAAACGATAAGAACGAATAAAAAGAAACTAGAAAAAGTACAAATCACAGAATCCCAATTATTTGGATTCCCGGTTAATAAATACCAAATACCGGGTATTTGCGACTCGGAGAGCACTCAACTTGGATCAGTCAGAACGAAGCGCGGTTATTGAGAAATACAGGACCCACGAGGGCGACAGTGGTTCGTCAGAGGTTCAGCTCGCGCTACTGCCAGTTCGAATTACCGCACTCACGGAACACCTACGCGAGCACCAGCAAGCCCAC
>CAYTAO010000010.1:41324-43108 GCA_964435915.1 uncultured Dehalococcoidales bacterium | reverse complement strand
CAACTGTTCACCGCCGTTCTCACTCCGATCGGCATCTTCATATACCTAGCGTACCTCGACTTTCCTATGGCGCTGATAGCACTAGCGTTCTCGGTTCTCACGATATTTGCTCCAGCTCTATTCCATAAATGGAATCAGGGCGCTTCGATACGACGCCGTGATGCGTACGGGGATTTCGCATCAGAGTTTCTGGATGCTGTACAGGGTCTGTTCACTCTCAAATCCTTCGGACAAAGCGAAGCCAAGGCCAAAGTTCTGGCTGACAAAGCACACGCTGTTTTCAAATCGACCATGTGGGTGTTGGCAACAAATGCCGGTTCGTTGGGCGTGACGATTGCCGGTGTGGCGGTTGGTGCGGCGGTGCTTTTGGTGGTTGGAGCCGACAGGGTTGATGCGGGGGATATGGAGTTCGAGGAACTGCTGATCATACTCATGCTGGGTATCGAACTGTTCAGGCCGTTCAGGGAACTCAGCCAGCTCTTTCACCAGGGGTTGAACGGCTTATCTGCTGCCCATGGGATTTTGAAGTTCCTCGACTCGACATCATCAGTCGAGGCAAATGCTTCTTCGAACACAAGGATCACTGATCCGGAAATAGTGTTCAACGATGTCAGCTTTTCGTATCCCGGCAGTCGTAAACCAGCCCTTGAAGGATTCACCCTGACGATTGCGGCTGGAAAGACAACTGCGATTGTAGGAGAGAGTGGAGCCGGCAAGACTTCAGTCGTGCGTTTGTTGCTCAGGTTCTTCGATCCCGATTCTGGCTCAGTCAAGTTGGGTGGATCCGAGATATCCGTTCTGAGCGAAGATGACCTGAGAGAGAATATTGCGGTTGTCTCTCAGGACACTTATTTGTTCCACGGAACTGTCGCTGAGAATCTTAGGTTTGGCAACCAGTCAGCAACGGACGAAGATCTACGCAGGGTTGCTAAAACAGCAAACGCAGCAAAGTTTATTGAGCGTCTTCCAAGCGGCTACGATACCGTGATCGGCGAGCAGGGGATCAAGCTTTCGGGTGGGCAACGTCAGCGCATTGCTATCGCCAGGGCGCTGCTTAAAGACTCACCAATTCTCGTTCTCGATGAAGCGCTATCGGCGGTCGATGCCGAGAACGAGCACATCATCCAGGAAGCGCTTGAGCGTCTCATGAAAGGACGCACGGTACTGGTAATTGCGCACCGGCTTTCAAGCGTGCTAAAAGCCGATCAGATTCACGTGTTGCAGGCGGGCAAGATAATCGAATCGGGAGTCCACTCCGAACTACTGGCTGGCAAGGGAGAGTATGCGAGGCTCATGGCTGCACAGGCCACGGCTGAGGCAGAGTCGTCCGCTTATGAAGCGACAGCAAACGGTTTGAAAGAAACCGATCAGTTGGGATCGGACGATCGACCCGCGGCCCAGCTCGGTGAGGTTGCGAGCATGGAGCCGACCGATGCCATACTCCGGGCTGAAGGCATGGGGTGGCTGGCAGCGTTCCGGGTGCTGTTGGGTCTTATTCGCCCATGGTGGCAGGAGCTTACCCTGAGCTTCGTTTTTGGATTGACGAGATTCCTGACCCTGATAGGTGTAGGGATTCTTAGCGGGCTTATCGTCGCGGCTGTGAGATCGGGCGATCCTCGCGGGACGCTCGTAATGTGGTTGTTGATAGTTGCACCGCTGACGGCGATTCTTCACTGGGCCGAATCCTGGGTGTCACACGACGTGGCGTTTCGACTGCTCTCGGAGATGCGGATCGCCCTGTACAAGAAGCTGCTCGCGCGCCAAAAGGAGCTGCTCGAGGCGAT
>CAYTAO010000010.1:28983-41314 GCA_964435915.1 uncultured Dehalococcoidales bacterium | reverse complement strand
GCTGATGCGGTAGAAGCTGCCTTCTTCGAAATGCGTGAGGCTATCTTAGAGCACCGTGAGCGCACGGGAGAGCCCACGCTCTTTTTGCTCTACTACAGTGGTCACACCCTCGATGGTGAGATTCGACTCGGTGAGAGCCGGCTACCCATTTCTGTCATCAAGGATTTCCTCGAAGAGAGTGGGGCGGAGCTTCGGATTGCCCTGTTCAAGAAGCTGGATCAGCTTGCGCCCGCGTACCTTGTTCGAAGGCGCACGGGAGACCTTGTGAGCATGGCTACCCAGGATGTCGAAACGGTTGAGTATTTCTTCGCACACGTGATTGCACCGGCGTTTGTGGCTGTTGCCGTTCCACTTGGTGTGCTTATCACACTGAGCTTCTATAGCTGGCCGATAGCAGTCACCATTGTTCCGTTCCTCATCAGCACCGTGATAAGCCCATTGATAGCTAGAGATCGCGTTGATCGCCTCGGCAACAGGTCACGCGAAAAGCTGGGCGAAATGAACTCACACAGTGTTGACACGATACAGGGACTACATGAGGTTGCGGCGTACAAGATGGGCGAGCACCGCAAGTCGGAGTTCATGTCGATGGCGAAGGACTACGTCGAGGTAAGAGTTCCGTTTTTCCGTGAGCTAACGCTTCAGAAAATCTATATAGAACTGATTACAGGACTCGGCGGTCTTACGGTCGCTGTGGTTGGCGCATCGCTTGTTTCGAACGGATCACTGGATCCCGGGCTTCTACCTCTGATGACTTTGATCACGATGTCGGCATTCCTGCCAATCTCGGAGATTTCCACAGTAGGCAGGTTGCTTGCCGACACCGTCGGGTCGACTCGAAGGATCTACGCCGTTCAGCTCGAGCCGGTGCCAGTAACCGATGGGCGTGGAGACCAGGTTCGGGATACCAGGATTGGCCTCGATGATGTCGAGTTCAGCTACGACTTCACGGATTTTCGGGCACTCGATCATGTTTCATTTCCAATTGGACAGGGGCGAACGGTTGCACTTGTGGGTCCATCTGGGGCGGGCAAGACAACTGCGGCTCACCTGATAATGAGATTCTGGGATCCCCAAACGGGCGAGGTAAAACTGGGCGAGAGCAATCTGCGAGACTACATACTGAGTGAACTTAGAGAACACCTTGCACTCGTTGCACAGGACACATATTTGTTCAACACCACAATTCGAGAAAACCTTTTAATTGCTCGGCCTGATGCCTCCGAGGAACAGCTTTCGAAGGCCGTCGCATCGGCGGGGCTTAACGCCTTCGTTAAGACGCTTCCCAAAGGCTTAGACACGGTGGTTGGAGAACGAGGGTCGCAATTGTCCGGTGGACAGCGCCAGCGAGTGGCTATCGGACGAGCCTTCATTAAGGATGCTCCAATTCTCGTGTTGGACGAAGCTACTTCGCATCTTGATGTGGTGAACGAGCAGATGGTTCGCGGTGCGCTGGATCGACTGGCATCTGACAGGACGACGCTCGTTATAGCTCACAGACTGTCGACCGTGATGAACGCCGACCTGATCGTCGTTATGGATCAGGGGAAGGTTGTCGATACCGGCAGCCACGACGAACTACTCGAACGAGGCGGACTTTACACCCAACTGGTATCGCACCAGTTAGCTGCCGCCGCCCCGGCCTAAAACGTCACAACGCGTGCTTGTTTGCGTGCACGGTAGGTCATTAACACCTTTGGCCCCCACTCGATCTCCAATTCATCGACGAGTGCTTGTCTCCGGTAGTCGTTGCGGACCGTCTCCCCATGCATCAATCCCACTCACGCCCGGTGTACCGCGCACTCGTACGATGGCATTTCTGCGGTCACGAACCCCTGCTTTCAGTCGAGTTACGAGGCCGGGGATGTTGGAGACAATATTGGTGGAGGATCTTCCGCGACTCGACCCACATACTCAAAGTTGCTATGGAAATCGGTGTCGAACGGTATCTCCAGAGTCTGTACGATCCTGAAGCGGTTCAGGCCTGTATGGCTGCGGGGGTCGGGGCTGAGATATCGCTTGATGTCGGTGGCAAGACAGACGACATGCACGGTGAAACTGTCCGCGTCTTTGGGACGGTAATGAAAATCCACGATGGACCCTATGAAGAGCTTCGACCAACTCACGGTGGTGGTCGCTAATACAACGATGGTCAGAGCGTGTATTTCAATACCGTGAACGCTATGACGATTCTGCTGACCTCGATACGAGCAGGCAACACTGCTCGTGAGCAGATGTACTCGATGGGCATCCGTCCCGAAGAGTATCGAGTGGTGGTGGCGAAGGGTGTAAGTTCCCATCGGCCGGCGTACCAGCCAATTGCTGCCGAGATAATTCTCGCGAACAGCCCCGGAGTTACTACGGCGGATCTCAGCACTTTTACTTACAAGCGACGCCGAGTGCCGCTCTACCCATTCGAAGAAGTCGATTACCGCCCCTGAAATACTCCACGTAAACGTATGCAGCTAACAGTCTTAATTAGCGGTTACATACGCTACACGGTGCGGTACTCTCACGGCTAATTGAAAAAGCGACTTCTACTGTCCCATATGTAATGTGGAAGTCTCTTGTAATTACTTACTGTTAAACAGGCACTATCCGACATTCGATGTAGTGCGAACCGAATACGGAATACCTTTGGAGGTACTGGATCGTGAGCAACGGCGTACAGGATTCGAACAAGTGGGGTGCGCTAGAACTGGTATCGGTGCCGGTGATCGAGGCCGGAGAATTGGCCAGCATTTCGCTCCGCTACGTTAGCGGAAGTGCGGGCTTAGCACCAGGCGGATACATCGAGATCGATACGGATTCGGATTCGGATTGGGCCTGGCCACAGACCCAGAACCCTTCTGCTGACGGATACCTCAAAGTGGTCGCCCCAGAGGGCCGGGCTGTATCGGTCCACACACCAGATCACAAGTCGATGATCGTTGCGCTGCAGTCCGGAGAGATCCAGCAGGGTGAATCCATCGAGATTATTCTGGGTGATCGTAGTGGGGGTGGAGGTGGCCTCCGGTCGCAAACGTTTTACGATCCTCGCCGTAATTTCCTTTGCGAGGTCTACCCTACTGGCAATGGGACACATGGTGCGGCAACCAAAGCGACTCTTGAAATTGCCGGCGGGAACATCGATTCACTTTCGGCAATCGCGCCATCCGATATCGAACTCGGATCGCCGTTTGCCCTACAACTTAAAGCCAACGACCGCTGGGGCAACCCGGCGCAAAAATACCGTGGCAAGGTTGAGGTACACGCACCCGGTCTGATTCTGCCTGACGGAAACAATATCGAATTTGACGAAGACGACGGAGGCGTACGACGAATCGAAGGCGCGACGTTCTCAGAGGCTGGAGCGACTCGAGTTGAACTCGAGGACGTTGAAAACGGTCTGGTTGCGAGTAGCAACCAGATCCGTATTGAACAAGACCTGCCTGCCTTGAAGCTCTACTGGGGTGACCCTCACTCTGGCCAGGTTGCTGATGCTTCGAAGATTGGTGAATATTTCGACTACGCCCGAGATATTTCAGCACTCGATTTCGCCGGATACCAGCGAAATGACTCTGCTCACTCAACCGATGAATACGAGATCCAACAGGACCAGGAAGAAGCGGCTCACGAGCCGGGCAGGTTCGTCCCGCTTCCGGGATTTGAATGGTCGGGAGATTTTGCGGCGGGCGGACACCACAACGTTTATTTCTCAAGATTCGGTCAACCGATGAAGAGGTGGAAGGGTGCCAACGAGTTGGGCAGACCGGGCGAGACCGATCTGCCGCATGTAACTGACCTACACAACTACTACCGAGGTACCGACACGGTCATTACACCTCACGTCGGTGGTGGGCACCCCGACCTTGATTTCCACGATCCAACGCTTGAACCTGCAGTTGAGGTCACTTCAACTCACGGTTCATTCGAATGGATACTCAGAGACTCCATCAAGCGCGGGTACCAGATGGGATTTGTTGGCGGAAACGACTGCCACACCGGTCGAGCCGGAGACGACCGGCCGGGCCACCAGGAACGTCGTTACTCAAAGGGTGGACTTACCGGTGTTTACGCTGATGAACTGAGCCTCAAGGGTGTTCTCACGGCCATGAGGGCGAGGCGCGTCTATGCCACTACCGGTGCGAGGATTCGCGCTGCCGTAACAGTGGACGGCCGTTTCATCGGTGAGAAATATACGGTCGGCAGCTGCTGCGAGATCAAGGTCAATGTTGAAGGCACCGGACCACTCGAAAAAATCGAGGTGTATCGCGGTCTCGATCTGATTCACACGGAAGATGTGTCGGGACCACCAACCGGATCAAAAATACGCGTGCTCTGGAATGGAGCTGCGCGTGAGCAGAGCTACTCGGGAATTTCCTGGGATGGTCACATCGACGTTGGAGATGGTGAAATCGGCGACGTAACGCCTATCCGTTTCGATAGTCCAAGGTCCCACTACGGTCGGGTCAGCTCTTCACGACTCGACGTAGATGGCTGGGCGTGTGGATACCCGAGCGGTGTAGTGATCGATCTCGAGAAGGTGCCGACATCTGACATCACCGTAGCGATGAACTCCCAACTTGTAGGTCAACAGTCGTACAGTGAGACTGGTGCAAAAAAGCCGATGACATTGCATCGTAAGATAAACAGGATGGGGCTCGCACCGGGTGGATCGACATGGGCCTCCGCGACTATGGCTCAACTCGCAGAACGCGCGGTAAAGGTGGAATTAGGGCATTTGACGAGAAGCGTGACCCTCGAACTCGCACCCGAACCTGCGACGGACCGAGCAGAGTTTACGATCAACTTCGACGGTATCAATCCCGGTGTGAATCCAATCTGGGTAAAGATAGTTCAACAGGACATGGAGATGGCTTGGATTAGCCCGGTTTTCGCCGAGAACCTGGGATAGTACATTCGCTAAAGCTGTTGAACATCATCGATGAATATTTGCTCGTCGTGTTCAGCGCGCTATTGCGTAAGCCTCACCTCGCAGGTCGGCGCCAGCAGCCAGTGTTCCAGTAGCGTGCTCGATAGATATGCCACAGACGTTGTTGGCGCGTCCGGCGTAGAGCGGTAACCATTCGACATTGTGCCCACGCCGTTCAAGTTCTTGACCTGTCTCAGCGTCGAATCTACCTTCAAGCTCCATGCGCCCCGGGGTGTAGACGTGGGGCCAGAACGAGTCTGGGAAGCTCCAGATCAGGAACCGGGGTGCCTCGACTGCCTGTTGGGGTGTCATATCGAATACTGCCACGTTCAGGAAGTACTGGACGGTGGCCTGCAGTTGAGCATCACCACCGGGTGTGCCGAAAACCATGTATGGCTTGTCATCTTTGAACGCCAGTAGTGCGTTAGGAGTGAGCCTCGGACGTTTCCAGGGCGCTATTACCGAGGGGTGCCGTCGGTCAAGCCACGACTGGGTGCCACGGGTGGATGGAGTGAACCCAAGGCTCGGTACAACCGCGCTGTCTCCGTCGCTAGGCGTTGCGGAGAACATGTTGCCCCAGCGGTCGATCACACTTGCGTAGCTGGTGTCTGGTTCAGTATCTCCGTACACAGGTAGCGGTGGTTCGTAGGCATAATCATTGGGTTGTGATCGACCCTCGAAGCGCCAGGGGTCCCCTGCATCAGGCATCGCCGGCCATGCCCTGCCCGGGTCGATGTCCAGGCGACGGGCCTTCGTGTAATCCACACTCAGTAGGCCGCGCATTGGTACGTCGATGAAATCCGGGTCGCCGTAGAAGGCATCTCGGTCTGAGAACGATAGCTTTAACGCTTCAGCGACGAGGTGGATGTAATCGGCAGTGTTATGACCCATCCGTTTTAGATCGTCGCCAGCAAGTAATTGGACCGTTTCGGCAAACGCTGGTCCCTGGCACCACGGTCCGTTGGTGTACACCTCGTACTCATTGAAGGTGCCGGTTTCGGGGGGTTCATGGCCAACGCTGAAATCAGCCATATCCGACATTGAGAGAAAACCCCCGCCCTCTTTTACGAAATCAACTATTTCTTCTGCGATCTCGCCTCTGTAAAAGAAGTCTCGTGCAGCCTGAATCGCCTGGTCGCGCCCCAGCGATGTGTTCTTCTTTTCGACTTCGATGAGTCGTTCGAAGGTTCTGGCCAGCGCGGGCTGCTGGAGTCGTTCACCCAGACCGGGGAATATACCTTCGGTGGCGTAGGTCTCGGTCCGAGTTGGCCACTGATCTGCGTCTTCGGCGAAGCTGGCCATCGTCTTCGCTAGGTTCGCACCGACTGCAATTCCGTCGCGAGCGTACTCAAGAGCAGGTTTCACAACCTGCTCAAACGACATCGTTCCGTGTTCGATCAATGCCGTCATCCATGCGTCAGCTGCGGCTGGCACTATCATTCGCTCGACACCCGGTGGGATGGTTCCTCCGCGGGTTTCTGTGAAGTGCTCAAGAGTCACTGACTTCGGCCAGCGACCCAGTCCGCTGATGCTCGACACCTTCTTCTGGTCGGCGCTGTAGATCAGCATTGGTGCTACCCCGCCGATGTTCGTCGAAGATGGTAGGACGACGTTAAGGCATATGCCCGCCGCAACACCAGCGTCGGTTGCGTTACCGCCTTGCTCGAGGATCCGATAGCCAGCAGCGGTCGCCAGATAGTGGCCGCTCGACACTGCGTGAGTCCTGCCCATCATGGTTGGTCGGAAGGAAGGGATTCCGGTAGTCATCATAAATATCTTTCGCGGTCGTGCTGACAGATCGATTGATCGAAACTCGGAATTTGGCGCAGGATAGCACCTATGAAATCTATCTATTCGTTAGGGATCAGAGGAATCGTTGGACGAAATACTAGCTGACTACTAGTCACCGAGATAGGCGACAGCGTCGATTTCGACCAGGATGCTCAAGAACATATCTCCTGCGCCGATCAGTCGACGGGTAGGCATACGCCCTCGGTTCTCGAAGTACCTCATGTAGGTGTCGTTGAAACCGTCCCGATCCTCCATATCCAACAGAAACACATTTACCCGCACGGCATCATCCCAAGTTGCGCCTTCACTCTCAAGGACGGCCTTCATGGCATCCATCGTGAATATCGTCTGCTCCTCAATCGTCTCTCCGACCACTTCGCCATCTTTGACTGGGCCGAAGCCGGAAAGGTAAAGCGTGTCGCCTGCGCGACGTGACATCGAGTAAAAAGGTTCCGGACTTTCGTTATCGGCCATGTTTGAGATCTCCAGCATCGGTGTTTTCAATAATTGCCACCACGGTTTGAGAACGTGCTGGCGAGGCGCATGGTACGCTACAAACCGGGTGATATACACTCCGAATCAATATGTGGAGCGCAACAGAATCGAAGGGGTCGATATCGCACTTCTGGCTGACTGCTATGAAGACCTGGCGTCCTGCACAACTTTCGCGTCATACGGATCCAATTGGAATCTCGGGATTACATCTCTGTTAACAACGTTCTCCGGGTGAGGCATGTGACCGTTGAGCACCGAGACCATGTTCTGAATGCCCCCAACGGCGATATCTTCGAGCGCTTGGATCGACAGGCCTGAAACGTGCGGGGTGAGAATGACGTTATCCAAGGCCAACAGTGGATGTTCGGGTGGTTTCTGCGACTCCCCAAAGATGTCGATAACATCAAAAGTATCCAGACCAGCCCCTGCGATCGGACCGTCTCGCAGAATATCAGCCAGTGCGTCTTCATTGACTATCGCACCGCGCGATGTGTTGATGAGGATAGAGCCCGGTTTCATGCTCTCAAGAGCAGATCGATCGAGCATGTGGTGGGTCTGCGTATTGAGGGGAAGGTGCAGTGAGACGAAGTCGGATTCTGCCAGAAGTGTTTCCAGATCCACCATGCGAACACCAAGTGCGTCAGCTTCTTCGCTGGACGCTGTCTGGTTCTGGCGGGTCGCAACAAGCTCGAGTCCGAAAGGTTTCGCACGACGCGCAACGGCTTTCGCACTGGCTCCAAATCCGATAAGGCCAAGTTTTTGTCCACTGATCCGGGACAGACTAATACCCTCTTCTCGGGCCTGTTGAAATTTTCCGTTGCGCATGTGCTTTGACATACGCGGGATCTGCTTCGAGAGTAGGAGCAGGACGGCCATCACGTGATCGGCCATCTCGGTCACACAAAAATACGGAACATTGGATACAACTATGCCTTTTCGAGTAGCGGCCTCCAAGTCGATCTTGTCAGTTCCATTGCCGAGGCGAGATATTAGCCGGCACTTCGAAAGAGAGTCGATTACTTCAACTGGAAGAGATGCAGACACTACGGCCAGCGCGTCGCATTCTGCTACAAGCGGAATGATCTCATCCGGTGTGAAGGCTTCGACTTCAACAGGTGTAAGGCCAAATTGTTTGTAGAGTCTGGCCTCCGCGGGAGTGACCGGCATCAAGTTTGCGTTCAGGCGAACGATGCGGGCATCTGTACAAGAAACCTGGGCGGACATGCTGGAAGACTCCGGACCATCTGAACTGACTGAGACACGCGGAGCAATGTTCGCGTGAACCACGAATCGTACCGGTAACAAGCGCTGTCTGGGCAGCAATTATTACCGAAGAACTGTTGATTCATTTAGTAGGTGCAAACAAATCGACCATGAGTAAAGCAGAGTATAGCGGGTGCTGTTTTACGGATCGACGATGTAAACAGGGCTTATTGGCATCATCTATCTCAACTTAATCCGCCGGTCGGCCTACTGTTTATCTCTGAATGATGAGGCGAAGCAGACACACAGATTCAAGGGCCGTTCGTGCAGCATGAATTCACGATGGAATTTCTGGCCGAGTGCGGAATCGAGTATGGCTAGGGCTGCTACCTCGGAGAGCCCGAGACGTTCCCGATATAACCTTTTGCAATTTCTGCCAATCGGTAAGTTACGCCGGTTCGTCAAAATCCAACGCAGAACTATCCGCTGAAATCGATCGAACAGTGGTTGGCTCAGTAGCCTAAGAGCTAACCGCCGCCAGAACGGGCATATGGCGGTAGATCTGGATCCGATGCCGGCAACTATCGGCGATCAGAACGAGTCCGTCGTCGCTTGTTTCGATGGCCGATGGACGCCAGAATTTTTGCTCCAACTCGAACAACCCCGCGTTCTCACGCCAGCTCGCCTGCTCAGGGTTAACGTCCAGAAATTCCTCGCACCACTTCGACAGCGTTGCGTCACCGACCAGCGTCCCGTAATGCGAACCATCCTCGGCAAATACTTGAACTCGGTCGTTCCGCCAATCCGCTACATACACCGTTCCGTCTGACCCGACATGAACACCGGATGGTCGATCGAACTGACCGTCGTTCTGGCCGCTGGAGCCCAAAACACTCATAAACTCCCCATCCGGAGTGAATCTCTGAACGCGGTCATTTCGCCAGTCCGCTATCCAGATCCCGTCATCACCGTCGATCGATATTCCCCAGGGGAAATTGAACTCCCCAGATCCTGTGCCAAACGTGCCAAACGATGATATGAAACTGCCGTCTGGTGCCAGCTTCTGAACACGTGCGTTCAGGTGGTCGACAATGTGAATGTTACCTTCGGAATCAATGGCCATCCCCGACGGTCGGTTGAACTGGCCGTCACCGTCACCGAACTCACCCCATCGGTCGATGAAATTTCCTTCTCGATCGAATATCGAGACACTGTGCATGAACTCGTCGGTAACAAAAACTCGATCGTCTTTGTCGATAGCGATAGCGGTAGGCTGGGTGGTCTGACCCGGGTCGGTACCCCAACGCCCAAACTCATACATGTATTCGGAATCCAGCGTTTGCACACTGATCCGAACATCTTGATTCCCCGCGTTCGAGCGGCTAAGAACAAAGAGAATTCCCTTGCTGTCCAGTCTCATATCGACCGGATTCATAAACCCGCGGCCAAGATACGTCGCAATGCCTATCGTATGACTATAAGCAAAGTTTTCGAGTCCCATTGTTAGTAATCACTCCCCATCGCCCTGCTAATTCCTGACGAGATCAAGTTTGTCGAACTTCTGTTTGAGTACGGGTTCCGATTCGACATCAAGCACGTCCTCGAGAAGCGTCGCGTAGATCTTCCTGAAGTCTGTGTTGAAGTGCACGTCACCCTCGAGTTGATCCGCCAGCCCAAGTTTTGGATATTCGCCGTAAAGACCACCCTTGACTGAATCACCAATCACAAAAGCGGCACCGCCTGAGCCATGGTCGGTGCCAGCACCGTTGTCGGCGACCCGTCGACCAAACTCAGAGAACATCCAAATAACGGTTTCCTCGCTATTGCCCAGCTGCTTCAGGTCGTCAACAAAGCATGAAACAGCGATCGAAAGCTGATCCCACAAAAGCGCGTGATTGACCAGCTCCGCGGTATGCGTGTCGAAGCTTCCGTGAGAGGCGTAGTAAATACGTGTACCCAATTCTGCGGACATCACCTGTGCGATTCCCTTCAGGCTCTGGGCGATCGGATTGTCTTCGGGGTACTCGACATCTGAGCTGTATGACCGTGGAGCTTCTCGAAGTAGATCGGCTCCATCCAGCGCTCCTCTGCCAGTTTCAAGCATTCGCTGGGAAGGGAAGCCCTCGGCTGACATTGGTTGGTAGATACGGCTGACGGTATCGAGCATCGCGTCTTTGTTTTTAGCCCCGGAAAGTCCCGTGTACAAGCCATACGTATCAAGTGCACCTACCGAGGCGACGGATACGCCCTGCATAGCAAGTGAACGTGGAAGTCCTCGTCCGAAGTTCACAGTCGTGATTGGATTCTTGCCTTCAGGATCGATTAACGAGTTGGCTTTCCCGAGCCAGCCGACGGCTGAACTCGTTGTCGGCTCGGCCGTGTGCCAGATGTCCATTGACCTAAAGTGCGAACGATTCGGCTCCGGGTAACCGATGCCCATCATCACTGCCATCTTGTCCTGATCAAACAGGTTCTTGAACGTTCCCATATGAGAATTGAACGCCAACTTGTCATCGACCGGAATAAGGTCTTCACCCTTGAGCCCCATGTTGGGACGGAAGTCGTAGTACAACCCATCCTGATACGGAACCAGAGTATTCAGATAGTCGTTTCCGCCCGAAAGCTGGATGACTACCAGATTTTTCTGCTTGTAGCCGTTTGTCTTAGTTGCCATGTCGACGCCTCCTCAGGTCGCAGTCAACTGCGTAATTAGCAATACTGGTAGTCAGGGGTAGAAGCGATAAGTTGGAACATCTCTACTATACGATCGGCGCCGCCAGAATCATTTTGTGTCGCATGATCTACAAGAACAGACTTCGATTTGGCACCGATATCAATCGAACCCATGGCGTCGAGGCACACTTCAATAAACTCGTCGGGTTCCAGATTGTCACCTGCCAACTCGACAAGTTCGACCATCCTTCTAATGCCGGGTGAAGCAACCCGGCCAAGTTCCGATGCGACGAAGTTTATGCGCTCTATAAGTGATCCAGAATCGACCCACTCCTCGCCCTCGTGCCAGCCTTCGACACCGGGCGGATTAAGCAGGTGCTGCCCCATGAACATCGATTGATTCGCCAGCGTTGACGAATCCATATCGGGAATATCAAATCGATCAGTTAGTCTTGCGGCACCGAACACCAGCTCTGCAGGGCTTTTGACCTTGCGGAATCTCACAGCCTCCGACTTAAAGTGCTCTGAATTGAAAATGGATCGGAGCCTCGCCTTGATGTTGCCGTCAGTCTCCTCGAAGATGTCGGTGAGGCGGTCGATTTCCTCGTTATTGGGTACGTCTGAGACAAAGAACAGGTACAGACGCATAGCGATGAAATGAGCGGTCGCCCGTTTCTTTACGATCAAGTCTATGATGTCTGTGCCGTCGAAATTGCCGGTTTCGCCCAAAAACACCTTATCGCCATTGTCATGGTCTGAGGCGTCGAATCTGAACTCCATAGGGAACGGTCCAAGGAAAAACGGTGGTGGTGTCGGCTTAGATGCCCAGCCGGTAAAAGCACGGGCTGCAGATTTCACGTCATCCTCTGTGTAAGCACCCTCTCCCATTTCATCGATTCCCATGGAGAACAACTCAAGCAGTTCTCGACCGTAGTTCTCGTTTGGCGCATCCTTATGGCTGTTCTGATTGTCCAACCAGTACATCATTCCGGGGTTGCGAGAGATTTCGAAAAGTATGTTACGGAAACTGCCAAGACCAACGCGACGGAACAGTTCTATCTCGGTCAGCATCTCAAGGCCGTGATCCAGTTTTATTCCGCCAACTGCGAGCAGACTGTGCCAGAACAGGGCGATCTTTTCTTCCAGCGGCTTCGTACTTGTAGCCAATCGCCAAGACCATTGAGGATCTGCATGACCGACTGACCGTGCCTCGACTGACGCAATGAAATAGCGATCCATTAAATCCTGATCTTC
>CAYTAO010000010.1:25878-28973 GCA_964435915.1 uncultured Dehalococcoidales bacterium | reverse complement strand
CCTATACATACTCACATGCTCCTCGACGATCATCTTTGGCAACGAACTGATCAATTTGATCTCTTGTTGCTCCAAAACCCGCCCTGCGAAGCAAGTGAGCGGTGATTGCCACATCTTCGTGTTTTCTCGCAACGGTTGTCATAGCACCAACTCCGATAATCGGGTAGTCGTCAGGCCAACCCAAGTCCCATTTCAAGCAGCCAGCCATTAATACGCTTTAGTATTTTTGCAACCATATGTAGGAAGAGAGTCGAGTGCAACACCTCTTAGGGCCTCTTAGATCGTGCTAGATCGTGATGATATGGCTACATCTGCTCGCCGTTCTTGAAGGGTCAACACTATCGAGGCGTCACGGTCCCCTAGCCCCTGCGACACAGCAGTCTCCATTTCATTCAGCACTGTTCGGGCCAGCTTGACTGGCACCCCAACTTCATCCGCCAAACCAACAGCCAGTGTTATGTCTTTGTGTGCGCCGTTGAGTGTAAATCTGGGTTCGAAGTCGCCCTTCATATATGTCTCGGGCAGTCGGACATGAAGGTTTCCAGCTTTACCAATTGCAGCTTGCTGCAATGCGTCTATCAATCGATCTGGTTCGATACCCGCTTTCACGCCGATCGTCAGGCATTCCCCGATTATCTGGTCGAGGGAGAACGCTGCCAGATTGTTCATCAACTTCGCAATCGTTCCAGCACCGAGTGAGCCAACATGAACGACAGATGTCGAAAACGATTCGAGGACAGGAAAGGCGCGCTCAACATCCTGAGGATCCCCTCCAACAAGTGTAGTCAGACTTGCTTCAGCGGCACCCTCTACACCACCACTAATCGGAGCATCAATCATCGACGCACCCAGCGATGACAGCCGCTTCCCAATCTTACGAACAATCGCTGGAGAGTTTGTCGTGTGATCAATCAACAATGTGCCCGATCGAATAGTCGACTCGATGCCATCTTCGGCCAACACGACTTGCTCCACTTCAGCAGGCCCGGGTAGACACAGACAGATGACATCGCATTCCGATACCACTTGTGCGACCGAAGTCGCAACCGTTGCCGCAGTCCCATCAAACGTCAATAACGCCGAAGTGTTTGAGTCGAACACCAGCAAATCATGCCCGGCACGCAGCAATTGTTGGGAAATCGGCCGCCCGATCTTGCCAACTCCTATAAATCCCACTCTACAAGGTCTACATGACCCCATAAGTACCTCCTTGCCATGCACCCAAAATGTCCATCACACCACACTTCAAAACTCCGAGAACATTGTGAACCAGACCGGCGTCACTGGGAATGATTCTGTCAGAACTCGGTGCTGAATATGAGGATAGCCAGTTCGATGTCGTTACTAGTTCAGCCTGAGATAGCACTCAATCCAGAAGCTTGCCCATAGCAGCGATGTGGGCTGGAGTTGTAGCACAACAGCCGCCAATGATTTGAGCTCCCATATCCAGCCAGTCAGACGCGAATTCCGCCAGCCTTTCAGGAGTGTTTTCACTCGCCGGGAGCGGGTCGTTCGACTCCTCTCCGCCCAGTGGCGCAATGGGGTGGTAACCGATCTGCGAATAAGCCCCGATAGCCCCGTTGTACGCGTTTCTAAGATTTGGCAAGCTCGCGCTCACTTCCTCTGGTTCGCTGCACATGAGCAAAACTCCGGCAACGTCGATTCCTGATATCGCAGAGGTTAGATTCTCAAACGACTGGTCGTATTGCAGATCCCCTCCCGTTGTGACGTGCCGCATTCCGAGCATAACCGGCAAGCCCGCTTCAGCCGAACCTTCGACTGCAGCAACCGCGTCTTCGATATATCCGATGTATTCGGGGAGGATGCAGTCGACGCCTTCATCGGCTAGGGCTTTTGCCACCTCAGAAAACATACTTCGGACGGCATCTCTACCGAGCGACTCCACATCAGACGCAGGATTTTGTCCGGACCGCGGTAGTGCTGATTCCACACAGGGTGCAGCGATTCCTCCGGCAATATACGCCTCGGGACTCGAATCGTTCCGTGTTTCAATCGCAATACGCGCGGCAGCGCGGGCATAACGCTCCCAATCGCTGCCGAGACCTATCGGCGCGAGCCGGTGTCGATTAGTCCAGAACGAGTTGCTAATGATAATTTCAGCTTTGGCTTCCAGATATTCGCGGTGAACATCCGCCACAACACCCGGGGCGTCAATATTCGCAGGTCCAGACCATGCCCCCAGGCGTTGGGCAGTTGCTCCGTGCAAGACATTGACTCCGCGCCGCTGCAGCTCCGACCCGGTCCCGCCGTCCATCAATAGACGGTCACCTACAGCAAGCCGATGCGCAATTGTTTTAGTGGGCATTTTTTGTTCTCAAGGAGATAAATTTTGTTGCCTGATCCGGATAATTCGATGAGGGACACCGAGTTCAACTGGCGGAGTGCGAGCGGCTTTGAGACCTAACGGGAAACAGACGGTTGACTGGCACCTCCACTTGCGGGCGACTCATAGCATGCTCCCAGGTTCCAGACCCAAAAAGTGCCTCCCTGCCGTTTCGAAATTTGTTGCACGTCCCTGGATCTGCTGTGCGATAACATGCACGTCTTGCCAGCGGCGTTGCAACAGGTTGCGTTTGAAGATTGCATCCGAGCCAAACATCTCGTAAGCAGAATCTACGACCTCGACGGCCGTTCTGATCGCGTGGGTCGAGGCCATTCTCACGTCGATCCGTTGTTCTATTTCTACTTCGCCGTGCTGGCAAGCTGAATCCCAGAGTGTTACAGCACTGGCGTCCAGATACATGTCAGCGGCTCGAAGAACCGCTTCGGTTTGACCGATCTGGCGATGCACCGTAGACCGGCTGACCATTGAGCCTGAAACTGCACGCTGTTCTTTTGTTCGAGCAAGTTCAATCGCGTCGTCGAGGCACGCCCTGGCAAGCGCAATCGAAATAGTGCCAAATCCAATTGAAAACAGTGGAATCTTCGGGATGACATAAGTCGGGCCGCTATCTCTAGCCCGATCCGACTCCGAGTAAGTGTGGTCGTCCGGCACAAAAACGCCATCGACTTCAAAACTGAAACTCGCTGTGCCGCGCAATCCGTTTACCTGCCATGTATCCAGCATCGTCACG
>CAYTAO010000010.1:10818-25868 GCA_964435915.1 uncultured Dehalococcoidales bacterium | reverse complement strand
CACGTCAGATTTCGGGACCAGAAACATTCGGGGCTCGCCATCTCTACCCACTATTGGCGCCCGTGCGGCGAGCCATGTGGAGTGATTGCTCCCGCTGCTGAAATCCCATCGACCCGAGAGCCGGAAACCACCCTCGGTTGCGACAGCGGTCGTATGCTTCGAAGGCGGACCGTTGGTAACAATGCCACGCGGTTCACCCCAAATTTTGCGAGCGATTTCAACCGGCATGCGAGCAGCGTCAGTAGCGAAGATATTGTTCTGGCTAACACACCACGCAGTGCTGGCGTCGGCTTGTGCAAATATGCGAACAATATCGATGAACATCAGGTAGTCAATCTCGGCGCCTCCGAGTGACTTCGGTACGAGCAGTCGGAAAAACCCGGCGTCAGCCATTTCACCGGCAAGATCTGCGGGAATCTTTCGTTGTTCATCTATTTCGTCAACGCGATCTGCAACCTTGTCCGCCAATCTCCGGGCGCGGTCGGTGTACTCAGTCGAATCTGGGATGCTCATCGCCGGAGAGTACCATGTCGAGGTTGGATCTGACAGAACCAAAGTAAGGAGTTCTCGAAGCCATCGCATAACCAACGCAACGGAAGTTCACCAGCGCTTAACTCGATACCCGTATCACCGATCTGAGTTCGTATCAACGTATGCGATTCAGCTGCGTCGAGTGGTACGATCAACTGCCCATCGAGTGCTTCGTTTGAATCGAATACGAACTTGGTCTCGGGCTTTCCAGTCAGGGTCAGCCAACGCTGATTATCCATCACACCTCGACAACCGACACATTTACTATTCCAGATATCGCTCTCTTCTTTGCTTGCGAGAAGAATTATCTCGGAAGAGTTTTTTCGTTCCAACGCACCCAGTTTTCGTCGAACCAGCTCACTTGCTCATAAGTGATCTCGTTAAACCGTCCGCCGCCTTCTCCGATTCGCACCGGTTTTGTCGGTTCTTCAATTGACCTCCGACGCACCATCGTGGTGATAAATGGCTCCAGCGGGATGGTGTCTGGACCTAGCGGTGGCTTATCGCCCATGGCGGTGTTGTTGGTTCGCTCGGGTCCACAGCCTGAGACGCAGTCGCCACCTCGACTGGGGTCTCGGATATAGGTTCAGCGTCCGGTTCCATCCAGCCGCCAACGTCGCGCTCCAACGGTATCTGGGATACGACCAGAGTCCGAGCCATCTTGTTGTGCAGTGCATATGCGTTCCGATCCCAGAACGGCTACAGGATGTCTAGGACTGCCCCAATCCCGAGAGTTATCAGCCCGGTGATGCTGAACAACAGATTCTTAATCAGTAAACGAACGTTCTGCTCCAACACACTCAGAACCATCGTCCGAAATTGCTCTCATCGACATGATCTGCTTGACCTGGGGTTTATCCACGTCCGAGGACTAAAAGCAACCAGATGAGCCAGCCAACGTAAAAGGTAGCGAACATTACTACTACGTCGATAAGAGTAGCCAGCACTCAACGTGGGTAAGTTGGGGTAAAAGCGCCCAGCGATGCGGAAAGCAGTTGGCCGCAGTTCATGCAAGAAGGTTCCGTCTGCCACATCAACCAACAAAACGGGCAGGCTTGAGATTCGAGCTGACGAGTGGTTTGCGGCTCCGTTTGTTGCATGCTCGCTTCCTCTGTTCCATCCGAACTTAGCATCGGGGCAAAATAGCACCATTCCTTTAGAAACGAGGAGATTTGATCATGTCCTACGCGGTAGGACTGTAAAGATAAACGCAACGGATACGAGGGTGAAACGCCGTGGTTATCGTGTCAGTGGGATATTGCACTCAGACCTTACGAAAACCCGGATTGACGATCATGGTCAGTACCACTACTGCCAAGATGGACACTCCGAGGAACGCGAACCCAGCACCAACGCCTCGGGAGTCAGCGATCAACCCGGCAATGATCCCGACCAACGGTGACAACGCGTGATCGACCAGCGTGACTGATACGACCCGGCCGTGCAACCTCGCGGGTGTCCGCTCTAGGAGCATGGTAGTGTTTGCCGCTCGAAATACGGTTTGGGACATGGCTCCAACAATGAGGAACGGCAACACAATCCAGAACATCGAGGCCCACCCGACAGTCAGTAGCGAAGCTCCATAAGCAACTGTCACCAGCAACATCAGGCCACCTTTGCGTGGGATGCTCTTGATAGACGCGATATACAGACCGGCCCCGAGACTGCCTATCGCAGCGGCCGACTGCAGAATGCCCAATAATTCGACTTCAGCGTGCAGTACTTCGGTTATCAGACCTGGCAACAACGATCGATGTGCGATCCCGATTGCGAACGGCGCAAGCCCGAGCAGGACCAACGTCAGGATCGTCTTGTCATTGACTATAAAACGAAATCCCTCTATCAGTTGACCGCCTGCACTACGTCGCTTTGCGCTTGAAGCTGGCAAGTCCGGGATCTTGATTTTTATCGTTGTCCATACCACGACGATATACACAGCCGCAGAAACAACATACGCGCTGCCAACTCCCCAGAAGCCGATGATGAACGCAACCCCAGCTGGCCCAACAAATCGCGTGCCGTTAATGGCGATCGAGTTCAAAGTGACCGCATTGAGCATCCGATCTTTACCAACCAACTGGGGCACTATCGAGGTGCGTATCGGTTGATTCATCGACATGCTGACACCCTGCAGGAACGCAATTCCGTACACGTGCCACAATTGGACAAGATCGAGGAGGATGAGTGCCGCCATCGCCACGTACATCGAAAACGTCCAGATCTGAATCAGCATCAGGGTTTTTCGGCGATCCCATCGGTCCGCGACAACACCTCCTGCGATTCCGAAAACGAGTTGCGGGATGCCTCTGGCGACATTGACCGCAGCGACAGCAGTGAATGAACCGGTTATCTGCCACACCAGCCAACTTCGCGCAAGCATATCGGCGTGCATAGCCGTTGCCGATCCAACCTGGCCTATCCACAGATACCTATAGTTCGGGATTGACAACGAAACGAATGGGTTGCTCAGCCGGCTCCAGATCGACCTAGGTGTATCTGGCTCGGCAACATCCGTATTACGGCTCATCGCACACCCGTCTCGCAGGTCACCAAAGAGACCATAGTTACGAAACCCGCCTGATTGTCGATGAGCCGAGCATCAGCATGATGGTCGCTGCGATGAGCGAAAGTCCAACGATGAATAAAGTGTTCTGAGCTCCTATATGGTCGATTGCATATCCCATCGGTAACGCGCCTAGGGGCATCAACCCATAGGTCATCATGTTCAGGCTCATGACTCTTGCTCTTAACGCGTTATCAGTGGCCTCTATCATCAGCGATTCACCGAGCGTCATACGTATCGCTCCTGCAAAGCCGATTACGATCATTACTGCCAGGCCAATGACGTAATTCTGGGATATAGCCAGAAGGAGCATGCCGATCCCAGATCCACCGATACCGAATATCAGGAGTATCGGCCCCCTCCGGTGTCCTTTCCGGAGGTTAGCCATTATCACTGCCGCAAAAAGGCCACCAACTCCCATCAACGCCATGAGCCAGCCGATTTCGGCGGCGCCGATGTCGTACAACCTACGAGTGAACACCGGTATCTGCATGCGGAACGGCATGGCCAGCAGCGCTGAGGTTAGTCCAGATATCAAGAGCAGGAAAACTAACCGGTTGTTCCATGTGTATTTCAGCCCTTCACTGATGTCTCCAAATACATTTTTTTTAACATCATTCAGTTCGGGGAAGAACCGTGGAAGTCGGCTGGTCAACAAGATCGCGAGCACGGACGTCCCCGCGACGGCGAAGTAGACAGATTCCGGCCCTCCGAATCCGTAGAGAACCCCGGCGATGCCCGGGCCCACTATCGCCATTACGCCCATCCCGGCTGAGTTCAGCGCTATCGCATTAGTGATGTTTTCTTTACCGACCAGCTTGGGAAGAATCGCCTGCCTTGCTGGCATCTGGAACGCGAATGTCACGCCCTGTAGCAACGAAGCAAAGAACAGGTGTACCCAGTGGATTGCATCGACCACGATGAGCATAGCGATTACCAGAGCGAAAACCACAGCTGCACCCTGCGAGATCTGGATCACCAACCGCCGTTCCAGGCGATCTCCTGCAACTCCGCCGAAGAGCGACATGATGAGCATTGAGGGGGCAAACCCCATAGCGACAAGTCCCGTTATGAACGCACTGCCTGTGAGGTCGTCGACAAAGACGGTTTGGGCGATCATCTGCATAGTGAATCCGCCCATCCCCAGCATCGACGCGCCCCACAGGTACCTGTAACCAGGGTGCCTCAGCGATTCGACCGTGTGCGAAACGGCATCGGAGGTGCGGTCTCTGAGACTGGAAGGAGCGACCGAAGGCTCCTGCTGATTCAGCCGGCTGTCTCCAATATCTGTCGAGCGGGTATCTGCCATAGCCGAATGATAGACCCACAAAGCTGACAGAAGTCTGTTTATAACCTGATCACACGGCGCGACCGCCACTAAGTTGACAGCTTTTACCAGAATTTGTTCGACTCAAAACGGTACTTCACGGGCAGAAATGCGATCGAGCTTACAGCGCCTGGTGGTCCTAATTGTGACGCCAGGATCGACCCCAGCGCAGCGTTAGTGACTACCTTGGCTATGCCAGAGACTGCGGGAACCGTAATGAAATTCCCGCTGTGATCGCTGATCTGGCAAGGGCTCTAAGAGTGTCATCGTTGGATTTCCGATTGACAATCACTTCCCCAGTAAGCAATACCAAACGGTTCGGTTTAAACTCAGCTTTTCGAGTAGATCGAACATCTCAAAGTTTGACTTGTGTTCGCACTTAATTGTACGGACCTGTCGGCAGCAGCAGATACCAACACCCGCAGTCAACGATCAACAGGGATTGACGCTCCGAATTAGCTCTAGTAGTTTGCAATCAAATTGATGCTAATTTCGACTGGTGGAATTTTCAAATGACTACATCAATCCGTACCGACATCAGACTGGTTGCGCATCTCATGCGCCGAGCGGCGTTTGGCGCACCGGCGTGGAGGTTGGAACAGCTCGCGGAATCTTCGTACGAGGACCTGGTCGATGACCTACTCGACATAGACAGCAAGTCACGGCCAGAAGAGGATCTTCTCGAAAGGTTCAATGCTGAACATGCAGACGAGGAGAACCAGGAGTTCACCGTTGCACGCTGGTTCTACCGCATGATTAATTCCGATCGCGTGCTCGAAGAAAAAGTCGCCCTATTCTGGCACAATCGCCTCGCCACCGGCACCGCCAAATCCAACGTCAACCTTATGATGCGCCAACACCTGAAAGTGCTGCGAGATTACGGGACGGGTAATTACCGAACACTGTTGCATCAGATTTCACACGATCCTGCCATGCTCTGGTGGCTTGATCAGCAAATGAACCACGCAGGAGCCGTCAACGAAAACTACGGTCGTGAGTTACTCGAACTTTTCTCGATGGGCCGCGGCAACTACACCGAAGATGACGTAAAGGCTGCGGCCAGCGCATTTACAGGCTGGACCCACGAGCTGTCGATACCCCGATATCCAAACGGCTGGTGGGAGTTCAGCTTTGTGTTCAGGGAAGATGACCACGAATACGGAGAAAAGACTTTTCTAGGACGCACAGGTGATCTGGACGGCGGAGACATCATCGATGAGATCGTGAAGCAAGATGCAACGGCACAGTTCATCGCAGCCAACCTTCATCGGTTCTTCGTGTCGGATGAGCCGGACCAGAAGGCAATCGACGTCATTGCTCAATCGTACTTCGACTCGGAATACGAGATGAAACCCATCTTGCGGAATATATTTCACATGGACGAATTCAAGAACTCGGTATACGACAGGATCAGATGGCCTGCCGAGCACGTCGCAAACGTCGTGAAGATCACCGGCACGCTTACCGCTCCCTACGACCGCGGGTTCAAAGATCTGGCACGGCAATCGGCGATGATGGGCCAAGAGTTGCTAAATCCTCCGACTGTAGAGGGCTGGCACACAGGTCGTGAGTGGATCGACTCAGGATTCTTGATCGAGCGAGTGAACTACGCGTCGAAAATGCTTGGTAATCCGAACACACCGGGAATGCGCAAAATAATCGAGAGAATCTCTGAAGGGCGCACAACGATTTCGCCAACGGAGCTCGTCGAAGGGTGCCTCTACGAATTGGGGTGCGTAGAGCTCGAACCGCGGACGATGAGCATTCTGCTCGGTGATCTGGAGAGCGACGAACCGATCGCAATTGACGATCACTTCGGAACGCAGGTGGGTCAGATCATGGAACTGATCGTGGCCTCCAGAGAATTCCAACTTTCTTAGAAAAGGACTGACTGATGGCTGGTAGCAAAAACGGGGGGAGTTCGAGCGAGCCTGTGCTGGTAGTCGTGCAACTCTCGGGTGGCAACGACTTCATGAACACGGTGATTCCATACGGTGATCCGTTCTACTATGATTTCCGACGAACTGTTGGGGTCAAAGAAGAAAACGTACTTCGGATTGACGATCACTTCGGCCTGCATCCATCACTTGGGCTACTTAAGGCGATGTACGACGCCGGGGATGTAGCGGTAATTTCCGGCATCGGCTATCCCGTCCCCGACCGATCTCACTTCCGCTCGATGGACATCTGGCACACGGCTGAGCCGAGTACGGTAATAGCCGAAGGTTGGCTCGGAAGGGTCATCAGAGAACTCGATCCGAGCCAGCAGAACGTCTGCACGGGCGTGAGTTTCGGGCAGGGTCTACCGAGGGCGATGTACTTGATGGGGACCCCGGCAATTTCGCTAAGCCAGCTCGAAGGATATGGACTACTTACTTCGATCGCGGGTGAACGCCAACGCGAGGCCTTGAACACCTTCCAGCGCATGTATGTCCCTGAGGAAATCGAAGAAGCTTCGATGGTGTTGAACCACATCGGGCAAACCGGTATCGATGCGCTAACAGGTGCTGACATGCTGAGAGTCGCACCGGAGCGATACAGCTCGACGGTGGAATACGGCAACGATGCGCTTTCACAGAGCTTGAAAGGCATCGCTCAGGTTCATCTGGCCGAAATCGGAACAAGGGTCTTTTACGCACAACTTCCCGGATTCGACACTCACGGCGCGCAGATCGCCACCCAGGCAGGGTTACTTTCGAATCTTGCGACGTCTGTGTCCGATTTTTTCGATGATCTTCGGGAACACAACGCCTCCGAGAACGTAATCATGATGGTATTCACTGAATTCGGTCGTCGAGTCAGGGATAACGGCAACGGCACGGACCATGGATCAGGTGGTGGTGCGTTCCTGATTGGCGATCGCGTGAAGGGCGGTTTTTATGCCGAGTATCCGTCGCTCGATCCAGCAAATCACCTCAGCGGGGATCTGCAATTCAACAACGACTTTAGGAGTCTGTACTCAACGATCCTCGACGATTATTTCGAAATTGCGCCTGAACCGATCGTCAACGGCAAGTTCGAACAGTTCACTGGAATGTTCGAGTCGGCAAAGGTTCGACCGCAATGACCACGACACAGGCCCCGGCGCCGGAAGTTCTTGCAAAATATCCGACCTTGTTACGCATGGGACACCGTTTTGAAACGTCGATTGGCCAACGCCTGATTGTCGACGGTTTTTACGGTGCCATGGACTTTGCGTTCGGGGGCGATGGCTGGTTCTACGTGCTGAACCGCTACGACTCGAATCCCGAAGCGACGAAGATCCGCATCGCCGTTTGCAATATCGACGATGAGTTCCCGAAAAATCTTGAACCGCTTATCGAAGGCAAAAAGCAAGTCAGGGGTGCTGAAGAATTCTTCTCCGCGGTTTTCTGTGACGGAGATCAAAAAGGCACAATGTACATCACAGATGAGCGGGCCAATAAGGTAGTCGTAATGTCGACCAACACCGGTGATGTGACGGACACATGGGGTGTCCAAGGTGACAAACCGGGGTCGCTTAACGCGCCATCCGGTATTACGTATTTACCAGATGGAACGATATGGATAGTCAGTTCGAGGTCTTCTCGGGTGCAGCACTTTACGTCCAACGGTGAGTTCATCGAGGGCTTTGGCGAGGTTGGCTCCGAGCCGGGACAGATGTCGTACCCGTGGGGCGTGGATATCGATCCCATCGACGGTTCGGTAGTGGTTGCTGATTGGCGAAACGACCGTATCCAGCGCTTCACTCCTGGGGGTGAATTGCTTCAGGTGATCGACGAGATTGGCCGTAACGGTGGGACGTTTGACCACCCCAGTGATGTTGCAATCGATGCTCACGGTGATCTATATGTTTGCGATCGCGGCAACGACCGTGTCGGGCAGTTCAATCGAGCCGGGTTATTCATCGAGGCGCTTCACGGTGACGCCGTAATGACCGAGCGCGGTGCCGATAAGTTGATGGCAAATCCCGACATGCTCAGATGGCGTGACCACATCGTAGACCTAGGACGCGAAAAGCTGTTCTGGAAACCGACTGCTGTGAAGGTTGACGATAAATTCAACGTTTACATCATCGATTCGGGTCGGTTTCGAATGCAGATTTACCGCAAGACGTTCAGAGAACTATCAGATGATCAGCTCGACCCACCAGAGAACTACGCCGATCCAAAGATTAACTGATCTCGTTAGGTTATGTCAGAACCCGGCAGGCTCAGACATGTATCCGGGAAGACCTTACTGATATTTCGCGCTTCACTAGAGAAGTACAAGACTCCGGTTGTCGTCAAACACGCAAAACAAAGACCCAGCACAAGGCTGGATCTAAGTTGGGGTTTAGATTGGTCGGGGCGGCAAGACTCGAACTTGCGACCCCCCGCCCCCAAACCGGGTGCGCTACCACTGCGCCACGCCCCGACGAGATGACCATTCCGACAAGCCGAACAGAACAACCTGACCATTGTAGAGCCGTAAATGCCCTATCACATAATCGAATTCAGGTGATTATTGGTTATCTTCATTGTCAGCTGCCTCAATCTGATCCTAAGCGTTAGTCAGCGAACACTCACACAAAGTTAAATTTTTAACTCATAGCGCAATTCGCCCAGTATTTTGGTGTCAGATGTATTGAGATTCAGTGAGTCAGGCGCGAACTTTTAACGAGAGAACGAGGATCAAGTCGTTTTCTAGATTATTTGTGTATGCAAATTAGACAATACGCAGGCCTCGAATCGACAGGCTGCGACGAGGTTCTAAAAACGGCTTCTCTACGATTGCTCCACCGACAAAGCACTACGCAAGTAGCGGATGGACCTACTAACAACTCACGACCTGTCCGTCATCTCCGGCGTGGCCATCCTCTGGGCGTGCTCCGCAATCGCCAGTACCGACGTTACTGGGCGGCGGGGTTTACGTCTTTCACCGGATTCAACATGCAGATGCTGATTCGCGGTTGGCTGATGTACGACCTCACCCAGTCTCCACTCATGGTCACTATGGTGACGGCGACGATGATGATGCCGATGCTCTTCCTTTCACTGGTTGGTGGTGCGCTCGCCGACCGCGTAGACCGCAAGATGATCACTATGGCAGCCGATTTCACGCTTCTCGGAAGTTTTATCACTTTGTTCGCTATTTCTGCCGCTGGCATCGCGGCGCCATGGCACATAATCACAATTTCGGTTATCAACGGAATTGCGTTCGCATTGTCGGTTTCCGCACGACAGGCGATGGTATCCGGACTCGTACACCGTGAACAAATGCGCACAGCAGTTGGATTATCGTCAACAACTTATAACTCAGCTCAAATAATCGGACCGGCTATCGGTGGAGTATTACTTCCGTTGTTAGGAGCGACGTGGTCGCTCGGAGTCAGTGCGTTACTCGCAGTTCCGGGCTTATTTCTCTATGCTTCGTTGAAACCCATCCACCACAGCAGCGTTAATGATCCAAAGGGCTCGGTCGTCGAAAACGTCAAGGCTGGTCTTGCTTACGCCTACGGGCAATCTACTCTTCGGTTCCTAATGCTCGGTGCGATGGTGATGACACTGACTGTTGGACCATTCCAATCGTTGATGCCGGTGTTCGCTGAAGATGTGTTAAGTGTTGGTGCGGGTGGACTTGGAGTCCTCATGCTGGCGGCCGGTATCGGTTCCCTTGTCGGCTCGATCACCGTTATCTCGATCGGTGATACTGTCGGGCACCAAAAACTCGAATTGCTCTTTGGCTTGTTCGGCGCGGCAATGCTTACTGCTTTCGCACTTTCACCCTGGTACCCGCTCTCAATCATTCTTGTGAGCCTCACTGCTTTTGCAACAACCAGCTTCATGGTTGTGAATATGACAGTTGTTCAAGTCACATCTCCCGATTACATTCGGGGTCGTGTTGTCAGTGTCCGATTCCTCGTAATCGGGTTGATGCCTTTCGGAGCTCTGTCGATGGGATTCGGCGCTGAAACGTTGGGTGCACCAACGGCTGTCGCCATCATTGCTGGTGTCGGCGCAGTTGGGTTCGCAACCGTTCAAATCGCGTCACGGTTGCTTGCCCGATCAAACTCTCAGGCAATTTACAGCAACCAGTAATTCAACCTTAAGATCGTCTAAATCAGACTGTTTCTAACGAGCAATCAGTGTTGGGCCAACGGCTGTTCTCAGCACAGACTTCTCGCAATATTCGGGTGAATTCCTGCCGTGACGTGCTCACTGCGCCTTCCTCAAAGCACGAGGAGAATTACTATGATCGTTTTCAAATCCTGCATACGATGCTAGGGCGACGTCCACCTAAAAATTGATCAATACAACCTGTACCTCGACTGTCTCTAGTGCGGTTCGACAACGGATGTGCCCGGGCGTATTGATGTGTGCACTCTCCCAGATATTGCCTGATTTCATTAGCACAGACTCCACGTCTCTACAACGAGCGTGGATTACGGGGTGTTGAATGTAACCTCGACCCGGTAAGATCGGCGAACGCCGGTCTCGTTCGAGGTCGGCCACCTGAGATAGCATTCCGAATGAAAATCACCTCCATCGACGCCGTCTACCCGAACTACAACTACACCGTTGGTTCCTGGCGTACCCACCTGTGGCAGATCGTCGTGAGGGTCGAAACGGACACAGGTCAAACTGGATGGGGATTCGGCGGCGGTGGCAAATCTGCGGTCGAGATTGTGAACGGCCACTTTGCGGAGATTCTTGTTGGCAGATCGGTCAACTCTCTCTCGGATATTGGAGATATATGGGACTTTCTATATACCGAGTCGATCCCATACGGCCGCAAGGGAATCGCGATCATGGCGCTGAGTGGTGTTGATCTGGCTTTGTACGACGCACTGGGCAAAGCTGAAGGGAAGCCTGTTGCCGAACTGCTCGGTGGCACCGGCAATCGCAAGATTCGCTGCTATGCCACGGGTCCTGACACCGACTGGTATGCGGAAATCGGTTTTACTGCCCAGAAGATGCCTCATCGATGGATCGGGGACGAGTCGATAGAAACTGCTGTCGATGTCACCGAGAAAGCACGAGCCGCGCTTGGACCGGATGCCGAGGTGATGCTCGATGTCTACATGTCGTGGGATTCGGATGTCACTATTCGAATGAACGATGCCCTATTGCATGTTGGTATTCACTGGTTTGAGGATGTTCTCACGCCCGACGATCTGCAAGAGTTAGGCAATCTCAGACGTAAGATTCGTCCGGTGAATATGGCAGGTGGTGAGCACGAATTTACCACTCATGGTTTTGCTGATATTGCGCGTTACCAGTCGTATGACATATGGCAGCCCGATATCACCTGGTGCGGCGGAATCACAACCGGGCTACGTATCGTCGAGATGGCGAAAGATGCCAAAGCGGATGTCGTGCCGCACCGGGGTGGTGAGCCGTGGGGCTTGCATCTCGTTGCAGCAACTGATTGCGAAGACTTCGCTGAACTCGTGATGGGTGCGCGTGACGGTGGACAAGACGACCTGTGGATTGGCGCGCCGGAGCCAATCGATGGCTATATCGAGATATCCGATGCACCCGGATTCGGGATCAAACCTAACAAAGATCTGCTCTAGTCTCTCGTTGTTATTTGAGGCAAACAGTCGGCAGGATGCGGTCCTGATTAAGCGAGCATCAGCTTCGAGTGGAGACTTACTTCAGTGCCCGGGCGATGCCCTCGCAGGCCTGCATGTAGATCGTGGCATCGACGTTGATCGAAAGGTACTGGACTCCCAGATCAATCAGCCACTTTCCCATCTCAACGTCCTTGGCGTACGAGCCAACAACTCGACCCTGCGCACGGGCTTTTGCTGTTGCTTCTTTAAGGGCGTCTTCAACGATTTTCGATCGAACGTCACCGGAAACTCCAAGTGATTGCGAAATGTCGTACGGCCCAAGGAAAAGAACGTCGATACCGTCCACTGTCATGATCTCGTCAAGGTTGTCCAGACCCTTCTTGCCCTCGATGTGAACAACCGTCATGGTCTCTTCATTCTGTCGCTGCGGATGATCCACGGCGTCGTCTTTGTAGTAGTTGCCTGCCCGGGTGAAGACAGAAACACCACGTTGACCAAGAGGCGCGTACTTGGCGGCGTGGACTACCCTTTCGGCGTCGGCCTTTTCGTTGATCTGCGGCACCTGAACGCCGTCAGCACCAATATCGAGCGCACGTAGAATCGGCCACTCTTCGTTCCCACCAACCCTGACGATCGGCGCAACGCCGGTGCCCTGAGCTGCGATGACTAGATCGACCACACGCTCCATCGATAATGGACCGTGTTCAGTGTCGAGAATGCAGAAGTCCATGCCTGCATATCCGAGAGCGTCGATCATCGTGGTTGATGGGACGATCGTGAACGGGCCTACAACGGTCTCGCCGGCCAGAAGTTTTTTCTTTAGTGCGCCACGGATGGTCTTGGTCATATTTGGTACTTCACTTGCCGTGCCAAATCTCGAGGATTAGGCACGGAATCCTGTATTAAATTTCGATGAGCGGAACAAAGTTTACCGTGAGATCTGTTAGGCGGCGGAAAATACATCGTCATGCCGAACTTAATTCAGGATCTCAGGCGGCAGCCACCACAGTGCAAGCAAGTTCAGGCTTATGGGTGTCAGATAACGGTCAAATACTGTCTATCCACCCAGTATGCTTCTTCGATGCAGAAATCTGGATCTGGTTCGAGAATTGTTTTTTTGGGTACTGGGACCTCTGAAGGGGTGCCCAGAGTTTCGTGCCTGACGAATCCGGATAGCCAGTGCATGGTGTGCCCAGATGCCATGAAGCCCGGATCTCCGAATCGCAGGCGCAATACGTCGTTGTTGATTCAACACCAGCTAGCGGATGGAGATACGAGCAACATCGTGATCGATGCCGGAAAATTTTTCTACGATTCGGCGATCGAATGGTTCCCTAAGTTCAATGTCCCTGCTATCGATGCACTCGTCATTACCCATGCGCACGCCGACGCTGTGGGAGGTTTCGACAGTCTTAGAGACTGGACCAACCATTCCCAGGAGTCGCTTCCGATCTACCTGAGGAAGTTCGACTTTCAACAGGTCGAATTACTTTTTTACTACCTCGTGGATCGGAACAGACAGAGCGGTGGTGGTGGAGTGGCGAGACTGGATTTCCGTACGATTGACGCGAACCCGTTTGATATCGATGGACTGACGATGACTCCACTGCCTGTCGAGCATGGTCGGAATTACGAGGCATTTGGTTACAGGTTCGGACCCGTTAGCTACATATCTGACGCATCGGGCATATCAGATGAAACCGCAGCGTTGATCAATGGAACTGAACTATTGATCCTCGACGCGCTTCGCCCTGTACGCACACACGGAACGCACTTCACCGTGGAGGAAGCTGTCGATCAAGTCCGGCGACTGCGTCCAAAACGAACACTGCTTACCGATGTAACACACGACGTCGATCACGTTGCCGTTAATGCGGAGTTGGCGAAACTGAAAGCTTCAGATAATCTCGACATCCAGTACGCCTACGATGGGCAGGCGATCGAGATCAATCTCTAACCTCGTCCGCATTTGCATACAAGCGCGACCCCACACCTGACCCCTCGACTCCGATGACTACGCTCGGGAAATGAGATCGGTCTACCGCGTGAAAATTAATTCTGGCGTTCATCCCGTTCTTTGCGGTACATTGCGATGACGTCGTCGTCAGGCGGATAGTACAGGCCGGGCGTAAGCTGCTCTTTATCGAGGCGTGCTCGAATCCACTCTTCCAGATCGTCGTATTCGATGGCCTTCAAAGCGATGTCCGGTGCGACACCACGAGGTATCACAACTACGCCATCATCATCGGCAACGATGTAATCACCGGGGCGGACCAAGACGCCATCGACAGCAACAGTGTCGTTGGTTGAGTACGGAGTGCCGACTCTGGTTCCTAGATTTGAGGTCTTGTCGAGTCCCCACATTCCGACTCCGTAGTCCTGAACTGTGTGCATGTCGCGAATTCCGCCGTCGCACACAAGTCCATCAACGCCACGCTGCTTGAGTCGCAAAAACTTGATGTCGCCACCGATCGACATTCGCTTGTTGCGCATCGACTCCATCACGATCACATCACCAGGTCCAGCCAACTCGAAAGCTGCAAATTCTGGTGATTCTTCTCCGCCCGGCTTTTCGGCCATGCCATCGGGTCGCGCTGGAACGAATCGAACCGTGATAGCCCGTGCGACCATCCTCAGGCCGGGGTTCATCGTACGCACGTTCGGCATGTAGACGTAGTGGGGTTCGTAGCCGTTTCGGGCCAACACGTCGACAACCGCGGTCGTGTTCACTTTTTTGAGTTGCTCGATAGTCGCCTTGTCCAGTACGTGGTCGGGCGTGGGCTGAATTACGGCCATTTGCGGAAGTTTTCTCTGGCTGAGGGTGTCAACAAAACTCGATAATTCTAGCGACTTGTTGGCAGTTGCGGGCTGCCATCTTCACGCGTCCCGACTAAAGTGGCGTTTACTCGCAAAGAAATCGTGCCAACGGCACTCAACCCCAGTCGCTTGCAAAGCGCTCGATTATCAAGGCAGCATGCTTTGCGCCGAGAACGAAATCCTCGGTCGTGATGTTCTCGTTGGGCGCGTGAATCTTGTGCGACGGGTGATCTATACCCGAAGTAGCAATCGGCATTCCAAGCGTGTCGCCAAAG
>CAYTAO010000010.1:0-10808 GCA_964435915.1 uncultured Dehalococcoidales bacterium | reverse complement strand
AGGCGCGGCGAGCTCGGGTCGCAACGGGGTTACCGCGCCCAGCACCTCAACATCGACCTCCTCAAAACCGGGCTTATCGAGGTGTTTTCGAAGCATGTAGAAAATGTCGTACGGACGCTGTTCGGGCACCAGCCGGAAGTCCATCTTGGCTTTCGCAACAGCAGGCAGAACAGTCTTTAGCCCGGCGTCCTTATACCCGGAGTCGAGTCCAGCGATGTTTGCGGTTGGCTGGAAAGTTAACTGCTTGCGCAGATCTTCGCCATCGAGTCCCTTCACAAATCCGCTCACACCGAACGTGTCGAGCCACTCCGGCGCGTCGTCGGGAAGAGCTTCAACTGCTGCTATCGCTTCAGCGCTGGGCTCGATGATCGCATCGTAAAAGCCGTCGATCAGAATCCGCTCGTCTTCGTCTTTGATCGTGGCCAACGCTCGCAATAGTCGCCATGCTGCCGACGGTAATATCGCTGCGTACGACGAGTGTGCGTCCCCTGAGAGCATACTCACGCTGAGTCCAACTCCGAGCACGCCCTTAAGCCCCAGGTACATGAACGGATCGTCATTCAGATTTCGACCTCCACCCTCCCAGATGCAAGCATCAGCCCGAAAATCATCACCTCGTTCGGCGATCAGATCGGGAAGATTTATCGACCCCGATTCCTCTTCTCCTTCGCAGAACATTTTTATGTTGCAGGGAACGCCTCCACGCTCGTCTCTGAACGCCCTGATCGCCGCCAATCGGGCGCCGATGTTGCCCTTGTCATCGGACATCCCTCGACCGTACAGCCGGTCGCCAACTCGGGTTGGTGTAAAGGGGTCTGTGTCCCAGAGATCGAGCGGAGCGACCGGCTGGACATCGTAGTGACAGTAGAACAACAGTGTAGGGGCGGTTTCTGGGTTTTCCGAAGCGGGTAAAAAGCCGTAAACCGTTGGCAATCCGTCGTTTGGCACAGGCACGATTTCGGCTTCAAAACCATTGCGTTCGAGAAACTCTTTCATCAGCCCCGGTGCTTTATCAAAGCCAAGTTTCTGCGCTGATATCGAAGGCTGTCGAACCAGTTCGAACAACTCTTCGATCGACTCATCAAGATGAACATCAATATGCGAGTAAATATCTTTCATGCTTCTCCGCCAGTCTCCCGTGCTTTCAGTTCCAAATACGCCCAGTAGCGCGCCAGGCACATCAAGGTCATGCCATCCTCGATTTCCTGACTCGCCGCCATCGCAACGATTTCCTGCCGGGTCACGAGTTTGGCGTGGACAATACCTTCATTTAGCTGGGGAGTAATACCACCGGGTTCTATCTCAGGTAAATGCGCCAGCACTGTGTAAAACGTATCGCCTATGAACCCGGATATTGGAGTCTGTGACCCCAGAAGCACGGTGCTTTCAGCCGTCACTCCCGTTTCCTCCTCCAACTCCCGGCTCCCCGACTCAACAGCCGATTCACCGTCTTCAATCATTCCCGCGGGAAATTCCCACATGTACTTTTTCACCGGGTACCGATAAATCCTGATCAGTAGATATTGCCCCGAAGGAGTCACCGGAACGACCATCACGCCGCCGTTGCCGGAGTGAATGCGAGCCCACGAGTAGTTGCCGGGCTCGCCATCGGTACGAATCGTTTCGTCGTAGTAAAAATCGAACCACGGCGTCGGGTATACGAGGCGCTCTTTTTTAGTTTCGACGTGCGGAATGTCGTTGTATTCGGGCGTTTCTGACATCGACTATGCTGCCAAATTCGAATCAGATAACGGCGTACCCGATATGCGATTCAGTTCGAGTTGCACCAGAATCCACACCGCAGGCTGGATAAATATCCACAGCAGCCATAAAAGTACTGCTGGATACTCCTGCTCAAACACCTTGTCCGCGGCCGAGGCATGCTTCCACATGGCCCACAGATTTAGGAAAGTTACCACCATCAGAATTGTCCATACTAGCGAGTTGGTTCGCTGGCCATTGAATTTGGTCATTTCTTCAAGAGTCGAGTAGTACCAGTAGAACCCGTATAGACCGAATGTCAGTACCCACACCACTACTTGAAATACCAGGCTGCGTCCTTTGATCGTTTAGATCCTCGTCTCAAAAGGCCGCCAGGCAATTAGGTTGCTTCTTCGAATCAGCCCGGACATTAGCACATACCGGTACGCAACTTACGAAAGAACTACTCAGCCGCCCCCGGCATACCCGGCTCAAGTGGCTGCGAATCTTGCGGGTAGCCCCCGGCCAGGAAACCGCCATCGACCGTTATCGTCTGGCCGTTCACGTACTCTCCAAGATCTGACGCCAGAAACACGCAAGCTCCAGCGATGTCTTTCGGCAATCCGCCACGCCTGCTCGGGATGAATCCGAGGGCTGAGCCCAGATACTCATCGTTTCCTCTCCCCGACTCTTGATCCTCCGGCAGCACCCGACTATCTATGTAGCCCGGCGCGACGCAGTTGGCTGTAATCCCTTTGCCGGCAAGATCGTGTGCCATCGAAAGCACCATGCGGTTCAGTCCGGCCTTCACGATGCCGTACACCCCGTCGTGGGGCCACGCACGATAGCTGTGGACGCTACTGATGTTGATGATGCTGCCGCCGTGGCCGTGCTCGATCATACGGTTGGCAACGCTCTGAGCCATGAACAGGTAACCCTTCAAGGCGTGACCCACTAGATGATCCCAGAACTCCTCGGTGATCTCCGTGAAGTGCATGTCACGGGAAGCGACGGCGTTGTTTACTAATATGTCGATTCGACCGTGCTCGGCGACGAACTCATCGAGCATCCGTGTTCGGTCATCAGCATTGCCAACGTCGGCCTGATGCCACGATGCCTTCTGCCCAAGCGATTCGACCGCAGCAATGGCCTTGTCGGCTTCGGTGTCACGGACGACATCGTTAATACCAACGTCGGCACCGTGCCCGGCAAAAAGCTGCGCAATGCCAGCTCCGATGCCGCGGCGCGAACCCGTAATAAGTGCCTTTTTACCTTCGAGAAGTTTTGTGGTCATGGTTCATTCGATCCGTTCCAAACGCCCTAGTCCTGCATTGTTTTCGAAGCGACCATACCGCCATCGACAAGAATCGTCTCGCCGTTTACGTACTGCCCCAACTCAGAAGTGAGGTACAAAACTGCGTTCGCTATGTCACTTGGAAGTCCACCCTTTGCTGCGGGCAGGTGCGAAATAAATCGTGAAGGGTCGTGTGGCGCTCCATCAATCACGTCATCATCGTCGGCATCTGGTAATCGGTTAGATATTGCACCCGGAGCGATGCAGTTTGCGGTGATGTTGTGGCCTTTAAGGTCGATTGCAAATCCCTTCACCATACGGCGAAGTCCCGCCTTCGCTGTTCCGTAGGCGGTCCATTTCTCAATAGCGGTGTACGCATGAACGCTGGCGAGACAAACGATGCTGCCCCCAGTGCCCTGCGCAATCATCTCTTTAGCGGCACGTTGAGCGGCAAAAAAGTAGCCCTTCAACGAAAGGTCCATCATGCGGTCCCAGAACACTTCATCGGTGTCTAAAAGCGGACGTGACTGATCGGGGAAAATGGCGTTGTTGACCAAAATGTCTATTTGGCCATGCTCGGCGAGAAACGAGTCGATGACACCGTTGATTCCTGCCACTGTGCTCACGTCGCCAGCATGAAACGTGCCTTTGACCCCACGATTACTAACTAATTCTGCGGCTCGCTGCGATACGTCATCATCGACAATATCGTTGATCCCAACGTCGGCTCCCTCGTTCGCCAGCGTTAGCGCAATTCCCCGGCCAATGCCTTTTCGTGCACCTGTGATCAGCGCCTTTTTACCGTCAAGCAAACCCATTAATAGCCTCCGAATTCGGGGTTAGAAATATTCTGGTGCCGATCTTAGCTGTAGTTGGACTGCTTCGTACGGGGTTTGCGACCGCGCTATCCGAGTTCGTCAGCGAACTTTGGCAGTTATTTCGGTCTGGGCTTTGCTTGCTGCGGCGTTTTTCGCCGATTCCAGATCCGGTACGGGGTACTCGAATGCTGCCCCGTCTGCTGCCCCTGAGGCAAAAACCAGAACGGCGTCACGAACCGGCATCCCAAGCTTCTCAAGCACCAGCGCATACCCGGCAAGCTGGGGTTCGTATCCGGCAGCGCGTTTTTCCAAATCTGCCCCTTGAACCTGATCAGTTTTGTAGTCGACGATAGTTACGGTGCCATCATCGTTTCGCACAACAAGGTCGATATAGCCTTCGACCTCTACACCCTTAGATATCTCGGCTGCCACCCACGCTTCTCGCCAGCTGTTGTTCGCCGTCGCACGCGCAATCGTCGGACTCGCCAACGTATTACGAACGGCCTGCGCTATCTCATCGCTACTATCTGGAACTTCATGTGCATATGCTGCCGATCGCACGAGTTCGTCCAGATCAGTAAGATCGGCGAAATCAACATCTTGCAAAACCGCGTGAACCGCCGATCCGAATTTAGTGCCACCGCGACCTTTTTCATCGGGATTCAGCTCGGTCGATTCCATGCTGTCTTCGGGCTTGAGCGGAATCTTGAACATCGTATGGTCGGCGAGCTTCGACGGCGTCACGTAGCCTCGATTTGAAGCTGTTTCCACAGTCTGTTCCAGAGCACCAATCCAATTTTCACGGTCGGATGTCGAGTATTCGGCAACACCAACGTCAACCGTTAAATCGTCATCGCCCGTTACTCTCACGCCACCGAATTCAACCTCGAATGCTTCAACTGAAATACCTTCCGATTCGATCAGGCCCGCGATCGTTGCCGCAGGACTCGGGCTCGTGGATGTTGGTTTTTCTGACATTGGTCGGTGCAGACTTACGGCAAGGTGTTCCCTTGCTCTTGTCGCTCCAACGTAGATCAACCGAATCATCTCGGCTTTCCCAGCCGCATCATCCTCTTTCGTTGTATCGGTGAAGTTCTCTGTCGATAGGCCAAGTTTTTCCGAACCCAGTCGCACTGCGAGCGAGGGTGTTCCAGCCTGCTCACCAAAGATGGAGTTATTCTGCCGATTCGGTCGCCTACCCTGCAAACCCATCAGAGCCACAATTGGAAATTCGAGTCCCTTCGAGGCGTGAATTGTCATTACTCGAACGGCGTTTATATCGCTGTTTGCAAACGCCCCTTCGGCCACTCGAACGTTCTCTTCTGCCTGCCTTGTTAACCACCGCACGAACTCACGCAACGAACCTGTTCCAGATCGTCGGAGCTTGCGTGACATCTCAACAAAAAGATCGAGCAAACGTTCTCTATCACCGGCCGGATCCATCAATGCCGCCAATTCCCGAATTCGACGTTTCCTGATGAACCATTCGATCAGATAGGGAGTCGAGCACATTTGGCGGTGCGCATGAAATTCGGCCAGCCCTGTTAGCGCCAATGCAACACGCCGAGTACCCGATCCCTGGCTGAACTGCTCAAGATCAATTGGTTCATTTCCATACTCGAATTTGAGTTTTAGTTGAGCCCATTCGAATAAGTCTTGGTCCGAGCATCCCCACACGCTCGATTTTAGGGAGGCAACAATCGCTACCTGATCGGTCGGATCATCGATGGCCGCCAGATTATTGCCGAGTTCCTGGAACACCTGCGATTCAAATACCGGAGATTGCCCTTCAAGCACATACGGCACGCCATGTTTGACGAATGCTGCTTCTAGTGCGGGAAGTGCGGTCCGGCGCGGCATCAAGACACAAAGATCACGATAGTTAGATTGAGAACAGATTTCATCTCGATCTTCCAGCATCCAGTTTCCCGCTCCGATACTCATCGCAAATTGAGCCATATCTTCGGCTTCGGCAGCACGGGCTGCATCGACGTCGATGTGATCACCGTTACCCATCATCATTACACGAGGTTTGCCCTTTTCAGCACTGGGGCCCGCTGATCGACTCGCGTCAAAACGTTCATATTCAGCCTGATCCGGATCTGTATCCGCGCCGGCAGGGCCGTTCATCCACGGTTCGAATACGGGGGTTACCCAGTCGAGTATTTCCGGCCTGGAGCGATAGTTGGTGGAGAGCGATAGCGGTTCAGCTTTCAACGAATCGACCAGGTGCTTTAACTGCTTCAGATCGGCTCGACGGAATCGGTAAATAGACTGTTTAGGATCACCAACGATGAAAAGTGAACCGGGATTCGGAACACCGCTTCCGGCCCGATCGGAAAGTAGAATCGCCAGTTTAAGTTGCAGAGGGTCAGTGTCCTGAAACTCGTCGATCAAGACATGGCTGTATCGCGCCTGGAAATACTGACGAGCCTCAGCACTCTCTGTAAGCAGCTGACATGAAAGAACCAACAAATCCTGGAATTCGAGAGTGCCCGATTTCCGGCGTTTTTCCGCATAACCAGTCACCATTTCAGCAACCGAGTTCACTAACGAAACGACCACACCAGCACCAAGTGCAGCTTTAGCAATACTGATCGACGTCAATGCAGCCTTCAGGTTCGCTTTTATTTCCCTGAGGCTGTTATCGCCCGATGCAAGTAAATTCCAGTTCTTTTGGCTCCCGCTGGTGGCGTTGAATTTTGGCAACTGAGTAAGCACCAACAGTTGCTCTTCAGTCGATCCATCGTCAAGCGCCTGTTCGATCCACGAAAGAGTTAGCGCTACCTCGGCATCGAGCATCTTGAACATCAGGTCGTCGGTGTTACTACAGTACTCTTTCAAGTTCAGTGCGATTGAAAGATCGGCTTTGATAGAAAGCAACGAATTTTCAGCACTTATCGAATTTGTCGGGGCAGCCAATAGCCCCATTCCCTGGATAAGGTCGTAGCTGGCATGAAATTCACTCGCCAGATCTCGCAGATTCTTGAACGGGGTGACCAGTCCATGTCTCTGGGCGGCTAGAACCGCGTTCGAAAATTCAGGATTTTCTAGAGTGTCTTCCAGCCACTCATCCCATTCCTGCTGGAACAGCTCGACGCCCTGCACTTCATCAATCAGTTCGAACACAGGAGGTAGTCCAACATCTAGCGGGCGCTCTCGGAGCAGGCTTTGCGCAAAGCTGTGGATAGTTCCTATAAAGGCACTATCGATTGAAGTCAGAGCCGAGGAAAATACTGCTTGTCCTTGCACATTTGAATCCCGCCGCGCCTCGTCCAGCCGAATTTCCAGTTCGGCTCGAACACGTTGCCGTAGCTCTGATGCTGCAGCGACCGTGAACGTTATCGCCACTATGTTTTCTGGCTTAACCGCGCCATGAGTAACAAGGCTGACTATTCGCCTGACCAGAGCTCTGGTTTTACCGGTTCCGGCACCTGCGTCGACATAGAGAGTTTCATCAAGCGAACCACTGGTAGCGCCAGTAATTCGTTCATATTCGTTCGAAAGGTTGGTCATCGATCACCCTCCGCAAGCTCTCGGTAATTTTCTAAAGCTGGATCAGAATTTTTCTTGCTTTCCCAGAGCCGAGATTTACTGCGAGGGCACACCCGTTCATACTCGCAGTAGGCGCAGCTTTCAAATGAACGCCCTCGTCCCGGAATCGATGTCGCCCCTCCCGGACGAGCCGGAAATACACCACCATCAATGCCTTCAATGATGGTTTCAACAACCTCAGCAAGCGCCGATTCGGCACGATCCTTCTCGTATTTATGCGGCGATGGCTTGAACTCATCGTTGCCAGATTCGCGAACGAACCAGTAAGCAGCAGAAATATCGGTATCTACGTGCTTTTCGGCAATCGCCTTGGAGTAGATCGGTAGCTGGAGCTTGGTGCCTCTCTTAGTCGGGTCTCTATCGAGACCGCTATACGTAACGTTGCTACCGGATTTGTAGTCGTAGATGATGACGCGTCTACCGTCATCCGAGATATCTACGCGGTCAACCTGCCCGCTAAATTTCACCGAATGCCCCGATGCAGTTCGCACTTCGATCGCCGGGGTTTCGTCGTCTCGACCAAACGAATACTCGGCCTCGATCTGGCGCATCCCGTTATCCCCAATAACTACCGGTTCTCTCCGCAACCACTGCCGCAAAACTAACCATGCGCGAGTCTGTTCAATTCTCCACGCACCGTCCGACCTACCGGGTGTTTCTTCTTTCAACAACTCAATATGTTTTTCAACCACGGCTTTCATGCGGTCTTCTTGAGATTGCCGATCTGGCTGTTCGCTGACGAATTCATCGCCCATGCGCCAGAGAGAAAATTCCTCAAGAACGGCGTGGATAAGGCTCCCGAAGGCGATAGGGTCAAGTCCGATCTCGACCTCCGGAGATTCGGTCGGAGCGATGCGCAAACTCCTCGAGAGGAAGTATCTGTAAGGACAGGCGGCATAAGTCTCGAATGCAGTGGCCGATCCGAGTGTCTCCCCGAGTTCCGAGTCAACGCCTTCAAGATCGATCTTCCCGTCATATAGAGTCCATTCTGAGTCGTCACGCGCCATCTCAAATCGCACTGAATCCGAAAACGATTGACTATCTTGAACCAGCGGAAACTGCAAAACTTCGTCCCTGCCACCTTGCCAACTCTGGGCAGTGAGGACATCGAAGTCGTGAGTATCGCTGGCATGCTCGAATGACCTTAGAGAAGATCCTCTGCCTCGAACAATCTTCACCCCGCTGTATTCCGACTTGAGCAAATCCCCAGCTTGTAGCAAGTTTTCACCCGAAACCTGTCGGGCAGCCTCCAAAAACCACCGTGCTGGTCCCTGCTCTCTCGATTCGCCCGGAACACCGCTCGGCCAGTACAAGAACACCTGCCCGGCACTTTCTAGCACCGAAACGAACGACTGTTCGCTTTCCTCAACCCTCCGTTCGATCGTTGTGAGGTACGACCCGTCAGGATCGATCTCCCTCTTCACCGGATCGGGCAATAACGGATCTGACAGACCCGCACTCGGGTAACGGCCTTCCGACATTCCCAGTACGAAAACCGTATCGAAAGGACAGCCAGCTGCGGTCCAGACAGGCCCTACGTAAACACCCAAACCCAGTGATTTCAGCCCTGCAGATCGTCGGTCCAATTGTTCACGAAGCACGCCGGCACAGTGGGCGTAAGTTGGAAGTTTCGATCCGGAGGTTTCAAGCGATTCAAGCTTCTCGATCAGACTGAACAGCCGGTCTGTTAGTGAAGTACGAGACTCTTTCTGCGCATCGTCGCTGCTCGTCAAAAGATAATCGTCGACCATCGCACGCAGCCACTTGCCGAAGCCCAACCACGAGTCCGCCGCTATAGATGGTTTCCGTTCAGCAAGACCCGCAACGAAATCCTTCAGTCGATCGGCGTATCGGGCGTCCGACCTCGCAGCCTCAACCTCGTTCGCCCTGCCCTCATCCAGTCGATCCGATCTTTCGGCGTGCCTGACGATGTTTCTTGCGTAGCGGTTCAGACGTGGCGTCCAGCTGTCATTGACCGACGATGTAACGCCGGCGGTTCTCGAAATGGCATCCCATCTCGAAGCTGGAACTACCAAATCGTCTTTAGGATCCTTCACAGGCGCGCTCGAAAGCCATGCGGTCAGGTCGAGTCGATTAAAATCGTTCTCAAATATGTCCAGTAAACCCGTGACGAACTGGCCTTCCGGGGCATCCGATAAGGCTGTGCGATCGGGTCCTGAAACCGGAATGTCTGCCAGCTCCAACGCCTCGGCAATTCGGCTGGCGTAGCTGTCGTCTTCGAATACCACCGCCATCTGCGCAAAACGCTTTCCGCTTCGAGCAAGTTCGACTATTTCTCGGACGACGCTTCGAACTTCCTGCGCAACGTCCGGGACTCCGGTCGGCTTCAGTCGGTGCGTATCTTCGGCGGGATGATGGGGCAGTTCTGTTTCAGGCGGAGATCCAACGATCGAAACAGTTACCGCCCCGGGAATTCCAGCCAATGCTTCGAACAGTGGGCGTTGAACCGGAGCCACAACCGACGCCTCAACGAGCAACACCGTGCCGAGTGCCTTGATGCGCCCAAGGTGATCGTGATCGTCACACTGAATGTACTCGGCCGCTCGTTCGGCTACTTGAGAGCCTCTTCGATATCCGTTGGCGAGTTCCATGTACTTGTTGAAGCGAGCGATGAGTTCCCGCTGTACTTCATTTTGGCCAGCGATCTGTTCGAGTTGGTGTGGCTCAAGCAGTTCCAGCGCTCGAAACGTTGAGTGGAGCGCAGATTGCAGCTGCGGCGATACATCAGTGCCACCCAACCGTTGGCCGAGCGTTACGTCACGGGCCGACTCGAATACGAACTCCGAGGCCTGAAGATCGTGAAGCCGTCGTTCTTTGAAATCGCGACCTGCAAGATGCTCAGCGATATCCTCTAGTCGCTTGAAATCGACGTTGAAAAGTCCATCTTTGGCAAGCGCCCGCCGAATGTAAAACGAAGCCTGGTTGGTGGGCGTTACGACTGTAATTCGTTCGAGTTCCCGCTCTTCACGAACCCCATCGATAAGCCGACGCAGCACCCGGTCTATACGTTCGTTACGACCCGCAAATTCGATCTGGCTACTCATGGGCAAATCATCGGCCTTCCCTCCTTCGAGAGGGACCGAGGAACCACGTCCAAGACATACGAGAGCCCAAGTACGGCCTCGGTACGCCCGGCTCTAACGAGACTGCAGCTCGCGACCAAGGGCGAATGCCCGCCCGGAGCAAACGAAAAACGCGCGACCAAGTCGTCCGACAACGCCCGGAGCAAACGAAAAACGCCGGATCTTCGGTGGTGTGGAGAGTTGGGGCGATGAGTGTGTTCATGTGCATTGCAAAGTAGCGATGAGTACGCATCCGCAGGTTAATAGCAACACACCGCGAATAGCCAGAGACGATGGCAGGAAAATGGCGCCCCCGGCGAGACTCGAACTCACGCTCCCGGCTTCGGAGGCCGGTGC
>CAYTAO010000009.1:331-44644 GCA_964435915.1 uncultured Dehalococcoidales bacterium | reverse complement strand
TTTACGAATCTGATTAGCAATGCAGTGAAGTGGACGCCTGCGGGTGGAACCATCACGGTCAAAGCATGGGCTGACGACGACATCGTCTGGTTCAGTATTTCGGATACAGGGCAGGGTATAGAGCCAGAAAACTTGCCTCACATATTTGAACGCTTTTTCAAGACGGATCCTGCGCGTTCACTGACCGGCACGGGCCTTGGGCTCTCGATAGTACGTCACATAGTTGACGCTCATAACGGTGTGGTTTCAGTCACGAGTGCACTCGGTGAGGGAAGTGAGTTTGCTTTCAACGTTCGGGTTTCCGAATCTTAGGCGTTTTTTCACAACGTCCAGGGTTCTCCCGCAAAGCCTGACGAATGCACTCGAGTATTTAACTGGACGTTAACTTGTTGAGATTCCCAGTTAACGTCTGCTTAATGGTGAAAACCGATTCTTTAATCACGGCGCGGTATTCCACCTGTGTATTCGAAAAGCTTGAACGTGACTTCTCAGGAGTTAGGGGGCTCTAAACAACGTGATAAAGAACGAACTTAGGAAATTTTCAAAAACTGCACTCATATCAACTTCACTACTTATTATCGTAATCATCGCTGCATGCGGTGGCGAAGGTGCGAACGGCGCCGAATCAAGTGAAATCCTTATTGACGGATCCTCGACGGTATTCCCAATCTCTCAGGCGGTTGCCGAAGAATTTAGGGTAGATCGCCCTGAAGTACAGATTCCTGTTGGAATTTCAGGAACTGGTGGCGGATTCAAACGATTTGTTACGGGCGAGACTGACATTTCAGATGCATCTCGTCCGATCAAGGAATCGGAACGAGAGCAAGCCGCTGCGAATGGAATCGAGTTCACTGAACTTACGATCGCATACGACGGCCTTTCCGTGGTCATCAATAGTGCAAATGATTTTGCTTCCTGTATGACCACGGAAGAGCTCAAGAAGATTTGGGAGCCTGGGTCTACTGTAGATAACTGGAACCAGGTTCGAAGTGATTTTCCCGACAAACCTCTACGGCTTTACGGGCCTGATACGGATTCGGGTACATTCGATTACTTTACTGCCGAGATCAACGAAGAAGAAGATGCCAGCCGAGCTGATTACACTGCATCGTCGGACGACAATGTGTTGGTACAAGGTGTTGCAGGAGATCAGGGTGCGATGGGCTACTTTGGATTCGCCTACTACACCGAGAACTCAAGCATCTTAAACGTGGTGTCGATCGACGGCGGTGGCGGATGCGTGATTCCGAGTGTTTCGACGATCAATGACGGCAGCTACACTCCGCTCTCACGGGAGATGTACATTTACGTTAATAACGCTTCTCTTGAGCGACCGGAAGTTAGAGACTTTGTAGAGTTCTACTTGAACAACGCCGGCGATCTGGCTGAAGAGGTTGGATACGTCGGTCTTGCTGAATCCGATTACCAGTCGCAACTTTCGATTCTGAAATAGGAAGTTATTTCTGCCATGGTCGTCAATTCGAGACGATCAATAACGCAGGGTTAACAATTAACCTCCAATCTGAAGTCAAGGTGAGATTTACGCTCGCCTTGGCTCTTTTTTTGGAATATTCCTCAGAGCCTGCATCCCGGTGTCGAAGCTCACAAATTATCGAGTACAGCAAGCCCTACGGAATACATCTGTCAAGATGGCGATAACCTCCAACATTCAATCGAGTTCTGATCTGCTGGAACGCGTTGCGCACCGACGTAAGCGTCAGCATATCGAGCAGCTAGATGTATCGTGGCTTCTACGTATGGCCTCCATAATCTCGATTCTCACGACCGTAGGTATTGTCATCATTCTGGTGACCCAGAGCATTGGATTCTTTGCCGAAGTTTCCCCTTGGGAGTTCCTGACCGGAACTGAATGGGCGCCGCTCTTCTCACCACAAAAATTCGGTGTACTTTCACTCGTTGGCGGCACGCTGCTAGTCGCTGTCATCGCTGGAATCGTTTCGCTTACTCTGGGTCTTGGAGCAGCGATATTTTTATCTGAATACGCTCCTGAGCGGCTGCGCAGGGTTTTGAAGCCGGTCCTCGAAGTCCTCGCCGGTATTCCCACCGTGGTTTACGGCTACTTCGCCCTTACGTTCGTTACGCCGATTCTTCAGAATATTTTTGGCCACGATAACGTTATCGTATTCAACGCACTCTCGGCGGGTCTGGTGATGGGACTGATGATCATGCCAATGGTCTCTACATTGAGTGAAGACGCAATGGTGGCTGTGCCACGATCTCTACGGGACGCAGCATATGCGCTGGGAGCAACCCGGTTCGAAGTTTCTACCAAGGTGGTTATTCCAGCGGCTCTATCGGGAATCGTAGCCTCGTTCATTCTCGGTGTTTCACGAGCTATCGGCGAGACGATGATTGTGAAGATCGCGGCCGGTGCTACTCCGAATCTCACATTAAATCCGCTCGAAAGCATTCAGGCGATGACCGCCTACATAGTGCAGGTCAGCCTTGGTGAAACCCCGCAGGGGTCGCTTGAGTACAAGACGATCTTTGCAGTTGGATTGCTCCTTTTTGTCATGACGCTCGGCATGAACATTATTGGGCGCTGGGTGATAAGTCGATTCAGGCAGCAGTATGAATAAACAAGATTCAATAATAGGTAAGCGCCCAAAGCAGCATGCCATACGAGTGTTGCGCGATCGAATATTTGTCGTCGGCTTTGCGCTCGCCGTTGTGATAGGAATCCTTGGTCTGGCTGCACTACTCTTTGATGTGTTGATTGATGGCTTGCCGTTTTTAGATATCGATTTCCTTAGCAAGTACGCATCACGCAAGGCCGAAAATTCTGGAATTCTCGCTCCGCTGGCTGGAACTGTTTGGATTGTTGCAATGACGGCTTTGTTGACCATTCCGATTGGTGTGGGAACGGCGATATACCTCGAAGAGTTCGCAAGCAAAAATCGGTTTAATCGACTTGTCGAACTCAACATAGCGAATTTGGCTGGAGTGCCGAGCGTTATCTACGGGTTACTTGGGCTAGCTGTGTTCGTGCAGTTCTTGTTCAACGGTTCTCGAAACGTCACGGCAGGTGCATTGACTATGACGCTGTTGATACTTCCTATCGTGGTGATTGCTTCGCAGGAGGCGATCAAGGCTGTGCCCTCGAGTTATCGAGACGCTGCGTATGCAATGGGAGCCAACAAATGGCAGGTTGTGAAGGCCGTTGTGCTGCCACAGGCTCTTCCTGGCATGATGAGCGGTATCATCCTTGCGTTGTCACGTGCTATCGGTGAATCCGCACCAATACTTATTATTTCTTCACTTGTTTGGGTAACTTTTGTGCCCACATCACCTGATTCGAAGTTCACTGTTCTGCCTCTCCAAATTTTTACTTGGATCAGCCAGCCTCAGCATGAGTTCAGGAGTATCGCAGCGGCTGGCATCATCGTGCTGCTAGTTGTCCTGCTCAGCATGAATGGCGTTGCGATTTGGATTCGCAGCAAGTACCAATCTCGCCCTGAACAATAGTCACTCGGCTGGCTAACCTCATAGGATCACGATTGTTGGCGAATTAGGCATGGAGAGCTTCGACGCTTAGGAGCTAGGGCTTTTTAATGTAGGTCACCGCTGAACATCCAAAGCTGCCACCTACGAATCCACAGAAACCGATGGGGATGTGGCGATCGACCCAGCAAGCGGTGCCCATTCCTGAGAAATCGACTTACAAATCGCTCGCCTATGAAACACGTCGGTATTCCGACGATATCGAGACTTTCTTACATTGCATTGATCAGGCCAAAGCTCTGTGATGTCGGCGAAACAGGCAGTCGGAGCATCCAAAATGTCATCTAGGCTCATTAAAGATTGGCAGCGACCGGTAGGGCATTGTCAGTTTAGTTAGTCAGCGACAAGTCCCATTATCACTTTGGCATTTGGGACTAGGTGAAATATCTCGGGTGAGATTTTGATCTTGATGGATCTGCTCCCGCCTCCGAGGATGATGTAGTCGAGTTTCATGAGTCCGTCATCGACGTAGATTTTTATCTGATCGGGAAGCGCAAGTGCCGTGACACCACCGATCATCATGCCGGTTAACTCGGCAGTTTCTTCGGCCCGAGCAAATGAGACTTTTCCGATGTCCATTAGCGGCTTCACGACATGATTCACGTCTATTCGATGAGTTGCCCTTACGACCGACGCCGTGAACGTCTTCGGCTTTTTCTTTGAAGCCACGATAATTGTGTTTGCAGAGTTTTCCAGCGGAAAGTCGTACTTTTCGCAGAACTGAGCGGTATCGGCAAATTCCGGATCAATCTCAACTACTATGTACGGAACACCGGTTCCATCGAGAAACGAGATGACTCTGGCTTCGATTTCGCGGTCGGATCTGAGTTGTTGTGAGGGATCAGGCATAGAGGCAGCGATGCTCGAAAAGGTGGGTTAATCGGATCGAAGCTTACCGAAATCGCACATAGTTGTCGCCCGTGAAATATCATTTACGGTGCGATTGGTACCGTCAATGATAGGAAATGGTTGAATAATTGGGGAAGACCTACTGGATGCTGGTGACAACCCAGAAAAATCTGGACATCACTCGCGCCCGTGGATTTTCGATGCAAGGCGTCGATACAAAAAACCGTCGTAAGGCCGTCCGTATGGGACCTGAAGACAGAGTTCTGTACTACGTTTCCGATAAAAAGGGATTTGCAGCAACGGCCACAGTGACATCGGATAGCTTCGAAGATCATGAGCCGATATGGGAACACCACCGTGAACAAGAAACGTTTCCGCATCGTGTCGAGATCGAAGCAGATGTTGTTGTGGATCAGACCGATTACATAGATGGTTATCAGGTTGGACCAACACTAGAGTACGTGAAGAAGTGGTCGGCCGATCGCTGGCCACAGGCGTTCTTCGGAATGCTGCATATTATTTCGCAGCGAGATTTCAACTTTGTTGAGGCCGAGCTTATTCGGGTTTCCGGCGAACTAACGGCGGCAAAACCCTCGATACATGATTCGGTGGAAATATCTGTAACAACTGCATTAATCAACGAGGTGATTGCTCCGATAGCGGTTGCTAGAACTCCGACTTACGCTGAGCAGCGCTCGTCGAAGAAATTGTTCGATAGCCTACGAAAACGGCGTAGGAAGGCAAAACAGCAACGAAGTGGTCGCCGTACCCATAAGCAGCGACTCTAGACTCTACTTCTCCCCGGGGACCATCAGCTTGCGGTCGAACGGATTGCCATGATGATCAACCCATCCCGTGCCTGACGTACTCGACTTTTGGGGATCCGGATCACCGCAACCAAAGTTGTCAGCGTAGATCGGAGCCAGTCGGTCGAGCTCGTCCTGCGGAATATCTTCGATATCCGAGACCGCAACGTACTCTTCGATCTGCTCGATCGATGTCATCGTTGGGAGGCATGAAGCCATGATCGACGGCGTTAGTACGAACTTGATGGCGATCTGAGCGACAGTTGCTGGCTTGTTGGAGATCAAGAAATCGATCTGCTTGAGTTTTTCGATCGAGGTCTTAAGCCACTGCATTCGTCGATAAGCCCGGTGGTCGTTCGAGTCGAACGGCATTTCATCGAGAATGGTGTCCTTGGTGTACTTGCCATCTAGCATTCCAGAGGCGTGCGGAACCCGTGCGTAGACTCCTACGCCAGTGGCCTCGGCGGCTTCGATCATCACGTCAGCGGGATTCTGTTCGAGAATCGAGTAGATCAACTCGGCAGGTAATTTGCGCTCGGTGATTGTGTACAAACCCTCTTCGCGCCAGCCGATGTCGGGTCCGACTGCGACTGCGTAGTGGCGAATCTTTCCCTCGTCCTTTAGGTCTTCCAGAGCACCTAGCGTGTCTTCCCGCTGTAGAACGTCGAGGCGTGGGTTGTGGTACTGGTAGAGATCGATGTAGTCGGTTTGCAGGCGTTTCAGACTGTTCTCGCAAGCCCGCTTTATAAAGTCTGGATCCCAGATCTGCGGGCGTTCACGGTGACCTTCACGTGGTGCCTCGATGTCGTATCCGAACTTGGTCCCGATGACGATGTCTTTACGACGGTCATGAAGTGCCTTTGGCATGATTTCCTCACCGAAACCAGCGCCATAGGTATCAGCTGTATCGAAGAACGTTATGCCCTCGTCGGCAGCCTTCTGAAGAAGCTTAATACCGTCTTCCTCTTTGACCTCGCCCCACCAGTTCATGCTGACGCTCCACACGCCGAATCCTATTTCGGATACGGTGAGGTCGGTCGACTGTATCTGGCGGTATTTCAAGGGATCCTTCTTGTTTGTCTGAATGCGGGTGGCTCAGGCTAAATTATGTGTTTGCTGGCACTGCTGCGAGCGCCTTGTGTATGCTCGATCGCATAGCAGTGAACTCTGCGCTAGGTAGGGCTGGCGTTAGATTCGTGAGATCTATAGCGTCGGTCAACTCAACCCAGGATTTGCAACCTGAGTATTCGTCGGTGACGTTCACGGTAACTGGAGAGTCGAGCCTGTAAGCACGAACAATCATCAACTTGAGTGGGTGTCGGGGCTTCCAGTTGAATCGCTTCACCGGGAAATCCTTGGACCAGATGTGGAATGCATCGAGTGTATGTACCTGATGCGCTTCAGAAATCTCGATCGTCTCAACCAGTTCGCAAAAAACCGAAAATGAGACTTTCTTGCTGAAATCGGCGTCGGCGGTTTCTGTGAGTAATCCCTGATGTTCTGGTTTGAGCAGCAGTTTACCTTCGTGAAACAGGCCGGGGTACATCAGGAACTGTTTATGCTCGATGTTGAAGTGACGACTATCTTCTCGAATGCCGCCTTTTCGCAGCATTAAAATCTGGTCACCTCGACCGAGTGCACCGATCGTAACCGCCCACTCTTTGAGACCTATGTAGGTTGAATTTTGAAACATAAAACGTATTTTGGCTGTTTTATTAGGATGTAGCTCACCCAAAAGCAACACCTGTGCGTAACGATGTGTAGTACGAGAATTTTATAGTGGAATCACTTGCGTGCGCTCATTGAGAATGCTTGGGATTCGAGAATGGACCGTACTCGTTCACCTCGAATCCCAAGCATTCTCAGGGTATTTTCCGTTGCCAGCTGCTGAATAGTGTTAGTCGGTACACGTCGCAGACTTGCAAGCTTACTGGCCACTAACGGAATGTCGCGCGGCTCGGTCCACTTATCCCGGTTCTTCTTGAAGGTCTGGGGGTAGGCGTCGGTTTCAAGAAGGATTCGATCATCTGGGGTTTTTTCTGCTGTCTCTGCAAGGTCAAAAATATGGGCCAGAGTTTTTGCAAATGAAATGTGAAACCCGAGATCGAGCAGTTCTTTAGCGAAGTCCCATCTGCCTTGAAAGTAGTGAGCGGTTCCGCCGAGTTCTCCGGCGTTAGATTCCTTCAAAATCGACAAAGTAGCGTCTCTCGCAGAACGCGCATCGTAATCATCGCCCTGCTCACGAATATGAAAAACTACAGGCAGTGAGTGTGTTCTCGCTATGCCGATCTGAGCGTGAAACGACTCAGCCTGCCACTGTTTATTCGGTGATCTGTGCTGGTGGTCGATGCCGATCTCGCTCATAACGGTAACTTCGGGTGACTCAGCGAGCTGGCTGAGCGTCGCAAGGTCTTCTCCGGTAAGCGAGCGTCTAAGATCTGTAGGGTGAACCCCCACGCCAGCGAACACACTGTGGTATTTCTCGGCCATATCGACGGCTGTCCGAGAATCTTCAACTGTGGTGCCAGCGGTGATAATTGCACCAACACCGGCAGTCTGGGCCCGGGAGATGATGCCGCCGGACTCGTTGGGATGGTGCTGATGTATGTGGGCGTGTGTGTCGATGAACATTGTGTTGAAGCTGCGGATTATGAGAAATACCTCAGGACGGCATCTATTTTGGTCTATTTCCCTGTCAACTCGGGCGCAAGCGACCTCGCCCACTCTTTGATCGTAACCCAATCGCGATGATCACCCTGCGGATTTGGCACGAACCGATCAACGATCCTTAGGTACCACGGCAGATTCCCGCGTTCGAAATAGCCGGTGAAATCGGTATCACTGATTACGTTGAGACCGGGTGCAACGGATCCGATTCGCTCGACGAACGCAGTGTGTTCGGCATGCCCGGCGTCTGGATTGTTCACTCCGAGCGTTCCCACCGAAAACAGGGCGACTGGCTTAGAGCCAATGCGTTTGGCCACGATCGCTGTGAACATTGCTGCGTCCGGCATCCACTTGCCTCCGTACATTGGCGAGCCGATTATGAATGCGTCGAAGTCATCAGGATTTATCGCACTCCCCGCCACCGCCGAATGCGCTTGAAGACCCACGCTGTTCAGCTCGTGAACTATTGCTGAGGCAACTTCATGCGTGGATCCGAAGCGGGTGGCATATGCGACGAAGACTCGGGTCAATTACAGCTCCATAGGCCGGCGCGGCGGGAATGTTGTGCTTCGAACGATTGATGCAAGAAGTATCGCGAACCCACATTCTCGAATGCGCTTCTAAAACCGGTAGAGAGTTGTATTGGTAACGAATTCTTGTGACAGCCATGGCTTCCCCCCATCGCCTGTGTCTTCAAGAAGGTAATTGACCATTGCTATCTACGATGAAGCGATCACTGATTCCAGCCTACTGATAGCAAAGTTGATCAACGAGATTCCAGCGTGTGCTTACCGGTTGGGTTCGTTTTCAGACGCTACGATATCCACTTTTTACAAGGTTCCAGAGGAACCTATGAAATAAGATTTCGTGTAGCAAGCATTGGGTCGGGTTTCTGTTCATATCATGTCTCAGCGGGCGTAAGTTTGCCACAGTATTGAGCGGACGAGTTGTTCCACCGTCTTTTTAAACTGAGGAGAAGCGAAAACCATGCGACCGGGACTCGGACAGATAAATCAACCCTCACCAGAATTTCTTATATATGCGCGGCAATACGGTGTGACCGATATCGTGCTGCACAGGCTGGAGCTTCCCAGCTACAACGGGACATGGGGCCTCCATGACATCGTGAATCTGCGGAGGAGGGTTGAGAGCTTCGATTTGAAGCTCTCGGCAATCGAAAACGTGCCGACCAGTTTTTATGACCACATCATGCTGAACGGTCCGAAACGCGATGAACAGATCGACAACATGATTACGACCATCCGCAATATTGCCCGAGCCGGCATACCGGTCTTCGGTTACCACTGGATGCCTTCGCATGTCTGGCGAACGCAGCCGGAACTGATTCGGGGTGGCTCAACCGCCACGGCGTTCAACTACCTAGAAGCAAATAAGATGCCCCTTACTCACGGTCGGGAATACTCCGAGGAGGAGATGTGGGAGAACCTTGAGTACTGGATCAAGATCATCACGCCGGTTGCCGAAGAAGAAGGCATTCGACTCGGTATTCACCCGTGCGATCCACCAGTAACAAAGCTCGGTGGAATTCAGCAATTGTTCAACTCGTACGACAACTACCGTAGGTACCTCGACATTTATCCGTCGGATAACTGTGCGATCGAGTTCTGCCAGGGAACCGTTTCCGAGATGTTCGATTCTGTCGGTGGAGCTCTCTATGACTTCATCGCCGAGATGGTTCAGAAGAAGAAAGTTCTTTACGTTCACTTCCGTAACGTATCGGCCCCGAATCCTGAAGACTTCCACGAGGAGTTCATCAACACTGGTCACGTCGATATGTACCGTGCGATGAAGACCTACTACGACAATGGCTACGATAGCTTCTTTATCGACGATCCCGGGCCACAAACCCCCCAGGACACGCAGTGGGGCCATAGGGGCCGCGCGTTCGCCAACGGCTACATCCAGGCAATGATCGAAGCGGTCACTAAGAGCGGTGCCTGAGTCCAGTTCACTTGGTCGAACCGGGACCACCGTCTCCCGTACCGGTTTTGGGGCGCTCCTGCCGGACTGACCAATTATCTCGATCCGTTTTCACCCGTTGACAGTGCGTAGTGTGAAGGAGTGATAGCGGCGATTGGCCGTGCCGTCGAAGTTGGGATCAACTACTTAGATATTGCCGCGGCTTACTGTACCGGCGAGGGTGAAAGGATATTCGGCGAGGGACTTGACGCCGCCGGGATCACAGCTAAGCGTGCCGATATCTATGTCGTCAAAAGGTCTGTCAAGAAACACCCGAAACTCGTAAACAAACCCCGCGTAAAGGCGGACCCTCGAAGTTCTGGATCAGACTCGTGATGAAGGGTTGATAAGGCATATCTGCTTAACTACAGAAGACTAAAATCCTCCGGTGTACGAGTTCATAAAGTCGGTTCGATGTGATGCAAGTCTGCGGCAACCCCGTTTTCCAATACACCTACGAGCCGACGAGACCATTTGGCTCGATCTACGAGGCCGACAGGGTAGGTTTGGGAGTCGTTACAATGCGATCACTAACAGGCCAGTGTGTTCCAGCGATGGATGAATGCTGTGAAACCCGACGACGACTTAGACTACTCGTTAGCATTGTTGCAGTTCGTTCTTTCGAATAAGCTGATCCACGTTGTGCTTGTCGGCATAGGAACACCGGAGGAAGTCGATAAGAACATTGCTGTAGTGAACGGCGTTTAAAATCGGATCGAGCTGAACGATCTTCACGAAAAATATGTGTAACTAAAGGAGCGTTATGAGTTCGTTCAAAGACGCCGTAATACATGGGATGATTGAGTATCTGGATGAGCTTAAGCAGAAGCTTGAAGGCTTGACCGAGGCCGAGGTTCAGTGGCAGGCAACCCTCGATACAAACACCATCGCCTGGCTCGTGTGGCACATGGCGAAGGTCGAGGACAATTGGATCAACGTTCGGATTGCTGGAGGTGAGGGAGTCTGGGATTCCGGGAACTGGGCGGAGAGAACAGGAATTTCAGTTGAAAGTAATGGTTACGGTCAGGTGATGGACGAAGTGCGATCGATGCCGAACGTGCTGATATCCGATTTGATCGCCTATTACGATGCTGTGCGACAAGCCTCGTTCGAGGTCATCGACGGTAAGACCGATGCGGATATGTCGAACGAAATTGATCTCGGCAGAGGGCCGATAACGTGGAGTTGGATACTCGGTCACGTGATGGTCGAGGAATCTCAGCATCTCGGTCAGGTCGCGCTGATTCGTGGCATGATTCGCGGGTTGAACGGATAACGGAGACAGCACACATGCCTTCATTTAGAGACCCTATAAAAAGCGGACTTAACGAGTATTACGGGAAGTTGAAGCAGACCGTTGGTGGGCTGACCGCGGAAGAGTTGCTGTGGCAGCCGGCTCCGGAGTCGAACCACATACTGTGGATTGTGTGGCACATGGCGCGGGTGGCGGATCGCTGGGCGAACTCGACTGTTCTCGGCAACGAAGAGTTGTGGATTCGTGATGGTTGGGCAGAGCGATTAGGCATGCCGGCTGAAAAATACGGCAGAAGTGAGACTCCTGATCAGGTTCGTGAGTTTCCCCCAGTAGATATCGATCTTATTTTCGAGTATTTCGACGTTACCCACGCTTCGCTGCTGGGTATGATCGACGCACTGGAACAATCAGATCTTGATCGGGATGTGGTTGCGGTTTACAGGAACGAATCACTGAACATCGGTTGGATACTCGGGCACATTCTTGCCGAGGAATCGCAGCACTTGGGTCAGATCGCCTACATCAGAGGAATGCAACGAGGCTTCGACGGTTAATGCCAATCAAGTGCGTGTTTTTCGACTTCGATGGCGTGCTCCGCAATTGGGACCACGATATGTACGGCATAGAGGGTAAATTTGGGATTCCCTTAGAGGTCGTGCGAGAGATAGCGTTCGCTCCAGAGAACGTCGTCCCCGCAGTTCGTGGCTTGGTAACTGATCAAGAATGGCGCGCAGATGTCGGGCGCATTCTTGCCGAGCTGTTTCCCGATAAGGATACCGCCGCTGCTATTCATTTCTGGGATAGTCAGATCGGTGAACTGGTTCCCGAGGTGCTCGAAATCGCCGAAGAATGTAAGTCGAAGCTACAGGTGGGCCTATTAACAAACGCCACTTCGAAGCTAAAACATGATCTCGATGCACTTGGCATCGCAGATCTGTTCGACCACGTCGTCAACGCTTCTGAAATTGGTTCGGTAAAGCCAGAGCCAGAGATTTTCGCGTACGCGGTTGAACTTGCCGGGGTCAATCCAAACGAGGTGTTTTTCACCGACGATAAAGCCGAAAATGTAGAGGCTGCGAAACACCTTGGATGGGCTGGTTGCCCATTTGAAAACGCTGCAGGATTACGCTCTGCACTCACCGCTGCAGGCGTGCTGTAACAATCCGGATCGTCTGGTGATATTAGCAACACCGGGTGATAGATCATAACCCGGTGTTTGATTTAAGGAATCAGTGACCTTCTGGCTTTTATGTAGGATAATCTCGTGAATTTCGTTTCGTAAGCAAGTTATTGGCTTCATACGGCACGGTCGGCGTGCTACATTCCCGGTTGCGGAGTCTATTCGACCCGATGAATTACCAAACAGCTTTCGCTGTGTGCTTCTTGAACTCTCTAACGAATAACTTGAGGAATCATAGATGGAACCGATGGTTGCCATTTTGTGGCCGGCGAACGAAGAAGTACTGCAGACTGCTGCGCAATACGGCATAAAAAACGTCCTTGTATACGGTGGTGCTGGAAGTCAGCACATGACATATCAGGGCTATGTAGCGATGCGGATGAAGATCGAATCGTACGATCTGAAACTGGCGGCGATCGAGGGTGGTTTCGCATCTCAACTCGATTATCACGACGTGATGTTTGGAGGTCCTAAACAGGATGAGCTGATCGCAGATCTGCTTATCCAGATCCGTGATATGGGCCGCGCTGGCATTCCGATCTACGGTTACAACTGGATGCCGAATAGCTGGGGCCGGGCGCAATCGACCATGGTTAGAGGTGGTGCTATGGGCACCGGTTATGACTATGACTGGGAGAACTCACGCCGACCATCGACATTTGGTGAAGACATGGACGAAGACTCCATGTGGGACGCCCTCGAGTACTGGATCAAGGCCGTAACCCCGGTTGCCGAGGAAGTCGGAATGAGGTGCGGCATTCACCCCGACGACCCGCCGGTTTCGCAGCGCGGTGGTGTTCCCTCCCTACTCCGAAACTTTGCTTCGTACAAACGTCTTGTTGAGATGGTCGACTCCGATTACAACGCGATCGAGTTCTGTCAGGGCACATTCAGTGAAATGCCCGGTGAAGACATCTACGAAATGATCGACTACTTCGGCAAGCGGAACAAGATTTTATATGTCCACTTCCGAAACGTGAGCGGCCAGGCTCCCGCGTTCAACGAAGAGTTCATCAATACCGGCTACGTCAATATGAAAAAAGCGATGCGTACGTATCGCGACTCCGGGTTTACAGGAAAGTTCATTGACGACCACTGCCCGTTAATGATCAACGATGATGACTTCCCGGGCAATCTAGGCGGTTACCGGTCACGCCTTTTTGCACAGGGCTACATCGCTGGAGTGATCGAATCGGTCAAGAAGGAAGTCGAGTACGACGGTCCTGTCGATATGAGTGCTTTACGTAAAGGGGCTTCATCATGAGAGTTGGAATGGGTCTCAACAGCTCCGCAAACACGGAAGCCCTTCGCTTCATGGCGCAGCTGGGCATTCAGGATGTCGTTCTCAACACTCCCCCTGTGCCAGTGAAGAACGGCATTTGGGAACTTGTCGATCTTGTAGGCCTGAAAAGCGGTGTTGAGTCGTGGGGTTTGAAATTGACCGCCATCGAGAACACCCCGATCGACATGCGGCATCATTTGATTTCTGGTGGTCCTCGCTTTGATGAGCAGCTCGAAAATATGGTCGAGACGATCAAAGTCATTGGCAACGCTGGCATACCGATGTACACAATGAGCTGGCGCTACCCGCGCTACTATCGCACGGGTCACGTCGATATTGGCTGGGGTGCGCTCGGAACTGCCTACGATGCTGAGGTCGAGAACTGGCCCAATGTTATCGATTGGGAATTGTCACTCGACCGTGCCTGGGAATGCCTCGAAACGTGGGTCAAAGAGGCGACTCCCGTCGCTGAAAAGTACGGTGTGAGGCTCGGATTACACCCGGTCGACCCACCGATGCCTGAAATAGGTGGCGTTCCGTCATTGTTGATCAACTTTGAAAACTACAAGCGAATGATCGACATTGTCGACAGCCCCTACAACTCGATCCTGCTTTGCCAGGGGTCGTTCTCGCAATTTGCTGGTGCTGATCAGGACAACGGTGAGAGCATCTACGACATGATCGAATACTTCGTGAAACGAGCACGTGTTCTATATGTACACTTCCGCAATGTCTCGGGAACCGTCCCGAAATTCCACGAAACGTTCGTGAATACCGGGCATGTCGATATGTACAGGGCGATGCGCATCTACGCTGAAAACGGCTTCGATGGTTTCTTCATGGATGATCACGTGCCCCAAACGATTGGCGACTCCGCATGGGGCCATCGTTCGAAGGCGTACGCGAACGGGTACATCCAGTCGCTAATCGAGACAGTTACGGATACTTCTCTGTACGGGCTGCATTGAGCGGCAGCCCTTGAAGCTGGCCCTTCTCCCTTTGGAGCGACATCATATATCGATCAAACCCACCCTCTAACTTCCTCCCTGCGAGGGAGGGAGGATAGTAACGAATAAAGAATGAAAATTGAAAAAATTGAGACGTGGTTAGTTTCGAAGTGGCTCACTGTTAGAGTTACCTGTGACGATGGGACATACGGGGTCGGTGAAGGCAACTTTTGGAGCTATGCGGATGCCACCGAGTTGATCGCACATCGGATAGGGAATGACATCAAGGGGTTCGATCCTCGTGATATCGATCGCATCTGGAACACCGCCTACCGGAAATACTCATTCCGAAGTCCTGCGATAACCGCCGTTCTTTCAGCCATCGACATGGCGCTGTGGGACATCAAAGGTAAGCGTCTCGACGCGCCTGTGTGGGATCTTCTTGGGGGCAAGGTTCGTGACAGGGTGCGGGCAATGGTGATGACCGGATCGTATCCCGAATTAGGCTCAATATCGACGCCAGAAGATTTTGCAAAGTTCGCTCGTATGGCAAAAGACGATGGCTACACGTCTCTCAAGATGACGCCTTTCCCTAAAAACTGGAGCCAATTGACACACGCTGACCTGATCCACCAGAACACTGCGATTGTGAAAGCAGTTCGTGAAGAAGTCGGGTGGGACTTCGATATCGGAATCGAAATTCACCGCAACATGTTCCCCGGATCATCGATCGTGTTCGCACAGCAGATCGAAAAGTTCTTGCCTTATTTCTTCGAAGATCCAATTGCTCCCGACTCAGTGATGACGATGGGTGAGATCGGGGAGAAGGTCAACATCCCACTGGCTGTTGGTGAGCGTAATAACACGATCTGGGAGTTCCGTGAGTATTGCACGCTGCCGGGAGTGAATTTCCTGAAGCCAGACATTGGGCTATCCGGAGGCTTCACCCACACAAAGAAGATCGCTGCAGTCGCCGAAAGCTTCCACATAAAGATGGCACCTCACCACTTCTTGGGTCCAATCGCCACGATGGCGCTGACTCATATCGCCACCGCAACCCCGAACTGGGACGTGAACGAATTTATTGTCGAATCGGACACGTTCAAAGAAGAGATCGTTACGAATATCACCGAGGTAAAAGACGGTTACTTCATCCCGCCAGAGGTTCCGGGACTGGGCATAGATATCAATGTCGATGAAATGCTGAAAAACCCGTATGACGTTGGAGTTGGCGAAAACTCTCGTCGACCGGACGGTGGACTGACACTAGGATAATCAAAATGGCACAAGAAACAGGTGCTCGATTGGCAGGCAAGGTTGCGATCATCACTGGTGGTGGTGGTGCTATGGGTGCCGCGCAGGCGAAGTTATTTGCTGCGCAGGGATCTGCGGTAACTGTCGCAGACAACCGTTTGGAGCCAGCCGAAGAAGTTGCCGCGGAAATCAGGAAGGCGGGCGGGAAGGCAATAGCGTTTGAGATAGACGTGCGAAGTGCCGATTTCTGGGCTGAAATCGTTGCAAAGACTGAATCGGAGTTTGGTCCGGTGAGCCTGTTGTGTAACAACGCAGGCGCAAACTTCCGGGTCGGCTTTGAAGAGCAGACCGAAGAGCAGTTTCGGATGATTATGGAGGTTGGTCTGAACGGATCTTTTTTGGGTATTCAGGCTGTCGTTCCCTCGATGCGAAAAGCGGGAGTCGGTGTGATTCTCAACATGGGCTCACTGGCCGCGATTCGTCCCGGAGGCGGAAGCCCGGCATACGCCGCGCAGAAAATGGCGATGGTGGGTCTCACAAAGTCGGCTGCGGCATCATTCGCAAAAGACAATATTCGGTGCGTGATCATCTCACCGGGTCACGTTGATACGCCGTTTCTCAGGGGCAATAACGAACACAGTCCTAACAGTTGGGAGACCAGCATCGATAACCCTGAGAACTTCGAGCGTCGGCTGAAAAATACCCCCCTGGGTCGATTGCAGGTAGCCGAGGATATTGCAAATGCTTATTTGTTCGCAGCTACTGATGACGCAGCGATGATTACCGGGTCGATGATTACTGTCGATGGTGGTGCCGGACTCTAAGTGACCTTTAGAGGTGCTAATGACCTATTCGACTGTTCAACAATTGATTTACATCTGGAAGATGGTTAAGAGACCAAATGACTGCTGATTCCGAGGGTGAGTACGGTGTAGTTATCGAACGAAATGTTGAAGCGGTGATGAGGGACGGGACGATTCTACGCGCCGATATATGGCGTCCTGATACGGAGGGAAAATTTCCGATCTTGATCGAGCGGACGCCGTACGACAAAACAGGGTCTTCTGAGTCCAAGTATGGTGCCGGGGAATACTACGCGTCACGTGGCTACGTGACAGTGATTCAGGATGTTCGCGGGCGCTTCGCCTCGGATGGAGAATACTACCCGTTTCGAGACGACGGTGATGGCGAAAAACAGGACGGATACGACACAGTTGAATGGGCTGCAAAACAGCCATGGTCGAACGGGAAAATTGGTACCATTGGTGGTTCGTATTCCGGTGTTACGCAGTACCGAATGCTGTCAACTCAACCACCTCATTTGAGAGCACAATTCGTTCGCCAATCGTCGTCGGATTACTACGATGAATGGGTTTACAGAGGAGGGGTATTCGAGCACGGATTCAACATGGCATGGACGCTTAATAACACTGCTTCAAATGCTCGAAGATTGGCTTCGGTAGGTAGCGAAGACGAGGTCGAAAAACAGACTGCCAAAGCCGCCGAGAATTATCAAGAGTGGCTCGAGCACGCACCAGTTTCACCACTTCCACCGATCGCCGGACTGCATCGTTGGTTTGAAGACTGGATGAACCACCCGAATCACGACGATTACTGGGAAGAATTCAGCATTACTCGAACGCACGACAGAGTGAATGTTCCGGTCCACCATTTCGGAGGTTGGTTCGACTGTTTCCTCCGCGGGACTCTGGAGAACTATGCGGGAATGAGAGCAAAAGCGACTACACCAGAAGCGAGGTCAGCGCAGCGTGTGACGATTGGCCCATGGATACACAATCCAACGCCCGCGGATATGCGAGAAGCAGGAGAGGTAGATTTCGGAGAGCAGGCCAAGTTGGGCTGGTTCGCGACCAGACTTCGCTGGTTTGATCACTGGTTGAAGGGCGTCGACAACGGAGTCGGCACGGACAAACCGGTCAAGCTGTTCGCGATGGGCATCAACAAGTGGCGTGAATTTGATGAATGGCCTCCGGCTGCGATCAATTACACACCGTTCTATCTCGCGTATGGAACGTCGAACTCGGCAAAGTCCCTGAACGATGGGGTACTTTCAACAGTCATTTCCGAAGCAGGACCTGAAGCCTTTGACGAGTACGAATCGGATCCTGAAAACCCGATTCGTTCTTTTGGTGGAGGGCATCTCGGTGATAACAACGGTCCGCGCGATCAGCGTGGGGAAGAAGACCGCGTGCTAACCTACACGACAGAGACACTCGACGAGCCACTTGACGTAACTGGTCCTGTCAAGGCTGTTTTGCATGCTTCATCATCGGCAGCAGACACCGACTGGGTCGTAAGAATTACGGACGTTTACCCGGACGGGACTTCAATGCTGGTTTGCGACGGCGTATTGCGCGCTCGGTTCAAAGATTCGTTCGAGAAGCCCATCGAATTGGTTCCGAACGAATCGGCAGAGTTTGTGATCGATCTGTGGGCCACGAGTCACGTATTTGCAAAAGGACACCGGTTGCGGGTCGCAGTTGCCAGTAGCAGTTTTCCGAGATGGGGCAGAAACTGGCAAACGGGGCGAAACAACGCCCATGAATCGAGCGGGGTAATTGCCCAAAATCGCATATTCCGAGATGCGATTCGACCATCTCATGTGATCTTGCCGCTACTCTAATAATCTCTGTGGCCGTGTGAGCGCAATATATTCACTCGGAACTCGAAAAAGCAGTTTGGCAGCGTAAGTCTCACTCGTATGCGGGTAGTCGCGCGGGCGGGCTTAAGAGAGCGTCGATCACACATGCCGTTTCTGCCGTTCGTGACTAATATCAATACATTGGAATAGTCCTGGAACCTCGCACCGGGCTCCAATATCAATGCCGAGTTCGATGATCAGGACAGAACCTCGGGATTTACTGTCGAATCGGTAACAATGTGATCGTTCCGCCCATCGGTCTTGTAAATGCGAATAATTGAGAACGGGGAGCGACCTAGATAAACGGTCCGCCGGGTCCCCAGTCGTCAGAGCCGGTCAACCGTTTACGAAGCGCCCTCAGCTGTAACGGCATGGAGGCGTTCGACTCCCACGTTTGATCGACACCCTCTTTTTGAGGTTCACCCCTGACGATTATCTCGATCAACACCGGTCCCGGACTCGAAAGAATGTCGGGCAACTCGATGTCCAGAGACTCGATGTCGTCGAACCGATAGGCCGAAGCGTAACCACATGCTTCGGCAACTTTGGAATACTCGACCCCCGGTGCGGGGACTGGCTGGCCACCAGTCACAGAGTAGATGCCGTTGTTGAAGACGAAGTGATAGAGATTCTTTGGTGCCATTCCGGCGATAGTCGCAAGGGTTCCGAAGTTCATTAGAAGTGAACCGTCTGAATCGAGGCAGAGGACGGATCGATCTTCATCGCCTAGTGCGACTCCGAGCGCAACTGAAGATGCCTTCGACATAGCGTTTCCGATGCTGATGTCGAGGTCAGGTTCTTGAGAGATCGCATTCCAGTATTTCGTCTGCGTCATCGTCGAGACGCTTACGGCCTCGCCACGCGACTCGTTGATTACCCGGCATGCGTCAGCGTAAGTGATCATCTCTATTCACTACCTTCGTCCTCAGAATCGGCTTTTGCGTACTCGGTACCGATAGCAACTGTCACAGGCTGGTTGGTTTTCTTCGCAAGATCGAAAGCAAGAGGGACACGATCTAGATCGTCATCCGATTCGACAACGTAATGTTCAACCCGCCACATGTGCAGATAGGGTTCTAAAAACTTTGCTGCGGAATCTGGAGTGTCGCCTTTGCGGTTGTGTCCTCGGTAGCCGATGAACATCACCAGTGGAAGCCCGATTCCCAGTGCGAATCCCCGAAGCGAGTCTCCGGCCTCGTAAAGGCCGGCATTCTGAATAGAAATAACCGGATTTTGCCCTGCGACGAACAGACCAGCAGCAACCGGAATTGCTTCTCCCTCACGGGCGACGGGCACGATTGTTATGGATGGTTCGTCCACCAGCGCCTTATACATGTGTGCCGTCTCGGAATCAGGGAGTGTGACGTAGTGTGAAACCTCGTGCTGTACGAGTTGTGCCACTACGTTACTAGGATGAAGAACGCCGTTAATCAAATTGGTTACCGTTACCTTCGATTCATGTGCTCTGGGTTCGTTGGAGTCCTGATCGCTCGCTCAGGTGCCACCGGAAGTGAGATTAACTGTCGTACTGTTGAAGCGCAACAGAAGATCGAGCCCTTAGTTCCGTGTCTTTTTACTTGGTCGCCGAGTGAGTACCAGAAGCACGATAGCTATAACGGCTGCTGCAGTGAAAGTCGGGAAGGTACGGGCATATGAGCCGGTGTAATCAAAGATCAATCCAGCCCCAATGGCACCAAATGCTTGACCGCCGCTTACAAACGGCTCAGTAACCCCTCGAATTGATCCGAGTGAATTTCTACCGAAGTAGTGGGCGATGGCTACGGGTGGCACGACGAGAAGTCCACCCAACCCGATCCCAAATAACGCGGCTGCAGTGAACGCCATTGGTGCGGAGTCCACCAAAAGAAACAGTCGCGCCATTCCGCCCAGCCAACCCGCGGTTGCCGCGTAGACAAGTTTGACCGGAAATTGATCAAGCAGGTTGCCCCATATGATGCTCCCGATTGCTGTCCCTCCCGCCATCACTGTAAGAGCAGATGCCGCAATAGATGGGCTAATACCGTGGTCACGCAGGAATGCCGCCTGATGAATATTTACACCGGTATGTATAAAAAACACTAGGCCACCAACGAGGGCGAGAGTCCACATTGTGGGTGTGCGTATCGCTTCTTTGAGCGTCCACTGCTCCTCCAGGTCAGCTGCAGTTGCTGATGCTGGTTCTCCCTCATCACCTTCGATAGACTCATCACCGTCCGGCGTCAGCCCAACATCCTCGGGCTTGTTTACAAAGACGATCAACGTCAATGGCAATGCGATGATCCACACCGAGATTCCCATCCAGAACCATGCCATGCGCCAATCACCTTCGTTGGCGTTTATGAACAGTTGTGCAAATAGCGGGAACAGCCCCATGCCGAGCGAGTGAGACACACCGAGGATCGAAGACGACCTGCCACGCATTCGCACGAACCACTGTGCAACAGCGGTGGATCCTCCGATCTGCAGAGGTGCCTGGAACATCAGTCTGCCCGCTCCAAACAGCAGGTAGAAACTGATAGGGCTGGTGGTCCATCGAAGTAAGAGAATAACGGCCCCGAGTATGATCACGGATATCGCCATTAGTGTTCTCGCTCCGTACTTCTGCAGCACCCATCCAGCCAGAGGCGATACAAACATCGAAACGAATCCCGCCGCCGCCGCCGCACCTACGATCAAGGTCCTGCTCCAGCCGAGATCCTCGCTCATCGGGAAGACGTAGATTGCCATAGTCTAGGTTGCTGCGGCTTTGCGATCGAACTTGGTCGAACCGGCAGCGAGGACAATTGCCCATCCGTAAAAAAACGGTGTTCTCCGAGCGAGTGCGGCCCTTGGGTCGGTTGATGTGATGATCGTGTCTTTGGCGGTTGAATTCATTAACGAGCGTCGATAGTGATTGCAGAAGGCTGGATGCTAGCAGCCAACAGGGCGAGAATGTGGGTCAGAAACGGCCGTTCCCGCTGATACAGTGGTTACCCGAACTATACGGTTGGGTATTCGTTCATGTGATTGCACGTGATCGAAAGATGTTTCTACTGGCCGTAAACCCGAATTATTTGTAACTATCGGCAAGAGCACCAAGCAACACATGTCACCTGATTCAACTTCATTCGATGCAAAACGATCATTCGAAACGGCAGACGGACCGGTCAGTTATTACTCCCTTTCCGCTCTCGAAGACGCGGGGCTCGTAGATATTTCCGAAACTCCGTATTCGATCAGGGTGTTGCTCGAAAATGCACTGAGAAAGGCCGACGGTGGTCCTGCTACTGCCGATCACGTGAAACTTGTGGCATCGTGGCGCGCCGATGCGAAGCCCGTTAGCGAATTCCCATACATGCCGGGTCGAGTGGTTTTGCAGGATTTCACGGGAGTCCCCGTGGTGGTCGATATCGCAGCAATGCGTGACGCTGTCATGAACGCTGGTGGTGACTCTTCGATCATCAATCCGATCGTCCGTTCCGACATGGTTATCGACCACTCTGTGCAGGTCGACTACTTTTCCAATGCCGGTGCACTGGCGATGAACATCGAACGTGAATTCGAGCGAAACACAGAGCGCTACCAGCTGCTCAAGTGGGCACAAGGTGCGTTCGACAACCTGAAAATCATTCCACCTGGTGCGGGAATCGTTCACCAAGTGAACCTAGAATTCCTTGCCGAAGCCGTTCTTTCTGAAGAGACTGCAGACGGTGGTCGAGTGGCGTATCCGGACACATGTGTTGGCACCGACTCACACACCACGATGGTCAACGGCCTCGGTGTGCTTGGGTGGGGTGTTGGTGGTATCGAAGCCGAGGCAGTGATGCTTGGCCAGCCCTACTACATGGTTGTCCCAGAGGTAGTAGGTGTGCGACTTGATGGCAACCTGCCCGAAGGTGCCACTGCCACCGATCTCGTGCTCAGCATCGTCGAAATGCTGCGTGAGGAGGGCGTCGTCGAGAAATTCGTCGAGTTCTACGGACCGGCTCTCGAAAATCTTCCGCTCGCCGACCGCGCAACGATTGCGAATATGGCTCCTGAATATGGTGCGACTTGCGGATTCTTCCCGATCGACGACCAGACTCTGAAGTACATGCGGGATACGGGTCGACCTGCCTCGACTGTTGAACTTGTCGAGAAGTACGCGAGAGCGAACTCGTTCTTTTACGATCCCTCGTCCGATCCTGAGTACTCGGTTTCATTGAACTTCGACCTTTCAAGCACTGTGCCTGCCCTATCAGGACCGAAGCGCCCGCAGGATCGACTTGCTCTCACTGAGGTTGGTTCGAATTTCAATTCAACTTTTGAAGACGCTACTGCCGACAAGCACGATGTTGATGTTGAAGGCAAGAAGGGTGCAGTTGGTGATGGCTCAGTAGTGATCGCCGCTATTACAAGTTGTACGAACACTTCGAACCCGTCAGTGATGGTTGGAGCTGGTCTGCTTGCAAGAAACGCTCGCAATCGTGGGCTAATGTCCAAGCCGTGGGTTAAGACAAGCCTTGCTCCGGGATCCACCGTGGTTACCCGCTACCTCGAGGCTGCCGGTCTGAACGAAGATCTTGATGCCCTTGGATTCAACACGGTTGGTTATGGCTGCACTACCTGTATTGGAAACTCCGGTCCGCTTCCTCAGGAGGTGTCAGACGCCGTGAACGATCATGATCTGACTGCAGCGGCCATCGTGAGCGGAAACAGGAACTTCGAAGGCCGTGTACACCCGCAGGTGAAGGCCAACTACCTAGCGTCGCCAGTGTTGGTTGTTGCTTATTCACTGGTGGGTAAGATCGATACAGATCTCGTCCACGAACCTCTCGGTCAAGATCAGCATGGCGAAGAAGTGTTCTTGAAAGATATCTGGCCCTCACAGTCTGATATTGCCGACACCATCGCGGAGTCGCTGACCGCCGATATGTTCCAGGAACAGTACGGCAGGGTGTTTGATGGGTCGGCTGAATGGCAGGCGCTACCTGCTCCATCAGGTCTCAATTTCAAGAGGGATAGTGAGACCAGTTACATACAAGAGACGCCTTACTTTGATGACTTCGGTGACGAACCGACGGTTCGACCGGAGATCGAAGATGCAAGGGTGCTTGTCGGCTTTGGTGATTCTGTTACCACAGATCACATTTCACCGGCAGGCTCGATTCCGCCGAGTGCGCCGGCAGGGCAGTTCCTTGTTGGTAGTGATGTGCCGCGCCGTGAGTTCAACTCGTATGGTTCACGTCGAGGTAATCACGATGTGATGGTACGTGGCACGTTCGGAAACATCAGACTCCGCAACAAGCTGACGCCGGAAATGGAAGGCGACTGGACACTTCACCTGCCAGACGGCGAGCAGATGCGCATCTTTGACGCCGCTGAGAAGTACAGGGCGGAGGGTATTCCGCTTATTGTTCTGGCCGGCAAAGAGTATGGGACCGGAAGTTCTCGTGACTGGGCAGCCAAGGGCCCGATGCTGCTTGGTGTGCGAGCCGCTATTGCCGAGAGTTTTGAACGAATTCACCGCTCGAACCTGATCGGCATGGGTGTTCTTCCACTGGTGTTTACTAACGGTGATACAGCGGATTCACTTGGCCTCGATGGTACTGAGTCTTTCGACATCCCCTATGCGGCAAACTCGGTTGAGCCGGGTTCGACAATTGTTGTTAAGGCAAATGCAGACGATGGCAAAGTGACTGAGTTCGAAGTGCTCGTGCGAATCGATACCGAGATCGAAAACGAGTACTATCGCAACGGTGGTTTATTGCCGTACGTGCTTCGCCAAATGATGGCAGACGCCAGATAACAAAGCCCGAGTCCTTCTCGCAGTGAAAGCCAATGAGTGGCCGCTGGTATGAGAGAGATCGCCTGTTTTAGTTCAACAACTGCTGTCATGGGTGACTCGCTCGTCTGCCGCCCTTCGAGAGCCTCAGTTTGGCATCTGTAATTACTGTCATTTGCGATCGACCATCGCCCACGGTCACCGTGCGGTGTTGCTCTAACGGTCGGATCCTGATGAGATCAGTTCCTGCTGTAGCACATCGTCCAGTTGTTCAAATCGCCAATCGAAACCTGACGCACGGAGTTTCTCTGGGAACGCTCTCTGGCTGTAGAGCATCGTTTCCTTGCCCATCTCGCCAAAAGCTATCTTGATCATGAATTCCGGGACGTTGAACCAGGCAGGGCGAGAGAGCGTTTTTGCCATCAACTCAGTAAAATCTTTGTTCCGAACCGGGACGGGAGCTGTGAAATTGACGGGGCCGGAGATTTCCTCCTGTCCTATGAGGTAGGACAGTGCATTTACGACATCGTCTAGCGATATCCACGGCCACCACTGGCGCCCGGTACCGAGTTTTCCTCCCAGAGCCGACTGGAACGGAATCCGAACTTTGCCCAGCAGGCCGCCGGTTCTCGACATTATTAGCCCGAATCGCGCATGAATTACTCGAATACCGGCTTCTCTTGCGACATCTGCTGCGGATTCCCAACGCACTGCTGTATCCGCGAGAAAACCCTTGCCGGGTTCCGAATCTTCGGTAAGCGGTTCCTCTCCTCTATCTCCGTAATACCCGACAGCCGACGCAACTATGAGAGTTTTCGGAGGACTGGGCATTCCAGCGAGTGCCTGTGATAGCAGTCGGGTTGAGCGCATTCGACTCTCTCGGATGAGTAACTTGCGCTCTGAACTCCAGCGTTTACCAGCGATGGAGACACCACCCAGATGAATAGCGGCGTCGACTTGGCCAAGTATTTGAGAATCGAACGCCCCATGTTCGGGATCCCAAGCGAGCTCAGATATTCGTGCTTTAGGGTTCGGTGCGCGCCTGACGAGCTGGATCACCTGATGCCCGTCGTATGTGAGGGTGGTAATGAGTTTACTGCCAACCATCCCTGAACCGCCAGACACGAGAATTCTCATACCGCTCCAATTGCAATTCGACTAATTTGAAACACTTGTTCGAACATTCTAGTGCTTCACAAGTTAACCCATGCGTAAAAATCCATACGTCTTACCCAAAATCAGTTGGACAAGCCCGCGTCGATCGAGAGTCACGTGACAACTATTTACGGCAAGTTGGAGTCGATCACCGTTTCTGAGATTGGATTGCGCATTCGGATATGAGGATTCTGCCATTTAAAGTTCGCTATTTTCCTAATCGGCTTCGCGGACTGGAGCGATTCGGGGGTGGTTACCAGCCGTCATAGGTATATGAGTAAGTCGAGTCTTTGTAGGGGGAATGTCAAAGGTCATTCGATTTCAAAACGTGGGTAATAGGCGTGTAGTCAGGCGAGTCATCAGACGTCGCTGCACGCTGGGTCGCACCACGGCCCAGTGCCTGATAGGCACCAGCACGTGTGTTGCAGCAACATATCGCTCGTCGTGTGAGACAGCGACCCGAATTCGAAACTCCCGGTAAAATTGGTATTTACGGTGGTTTCTAATTTGATCATGAACTTCATCTCTGCCTTGATCTGATGGGCAGTGTGATGGCTGTTGGCACGGTATAAAACGGCCAGTCAATGATTGTAATCACGGTGAAGGTCGAACTGGCGATAATCGAACTAGATTGTGGTGGTACGTTGTAAGGGCTGAGCGTAGACCATGTAATTGCGAACTCTCCAGCAACCGCGATTCTTATCTACACAACAACCCAGCAAGGGCATTCAAGGCGCTCTGGGTGTACGGGTAAGCGGTTAATTATCACACCTGCATCGCTCGCTAACCCCTGTCATATTCGAGCAACTGTGAGATCGGTCGCCCGCGGGCTCATATGGTCTGAACCCTGTGTTCAGGGCCAGTGGTCCGAACTTGGTGATCGACCTCGGAGTGTTGAAGACCGCAGGAAACTAATGCAGCTTTCAGTCTATGTATTTTTAACAGGCGAAGAATTCTCTTGAAAGCGAAAGACCCCGGATCAGATCCGGGGTCTTTCTTTTAGTCTTTTGAAACTCTGGAGCGTCTTTAGCTCTGGTTGGCTTTGACCTTGTCGAGCATTGTCGGTGGGAGTGGGAAGACCCATCCACGGTTCTTGATGATTGCTTGCGCCAGCTCGGGCGGAATGGCAACGATGATTTCCGGCTCGATTGAGAATCGACCGGTGAATCCACCGATGGCGCTACGAGCGTGTACACCCGAGTAGCTCTCGTCTTCGCCATCGACTGCAAAGTGACCCTTGCCGCCACCGAATACCGACTGCCACTGTTCGGAGAAGCCGTTCATGACCGCTGGTCCACCGTTGAAGTCAACGTCGGTTGAAACAACCATTCCGAGTGCCTTCACGGTATAGATTACGTCGTTCAGGTCGCCGCCTTCACCACCGCAGGTGAGTCCCCAGTGAAGTCGCTTGATCATCGAGCTTGCGACACGCTGTGCTCCGTCGTAACCCTCTTTGATTCGTTCGGGGGCATCGTACATCTGGCCGGGGCCGTCGCTGGCGCCCGAGAGATAAACGAGTCCGGATTCGTGGAAGATGATTCCACAGATGCCTGCGCCCTTGAGGCTGGCAACATCGGAGTCGAACGATCCAAGGTCGATATCTAGCTCTTTGATTCGGTCATAGACATCAAACTTTCGCTTGAGTTCGTCAGGGACTACCGAATTGTCGTAGAACTTTCCCATTCAAGATTTCCTTTTCTTAAAGTTTGTTGTGAAATTCAGCCTGCACTCCGGATGAGCATCAGGACGATCACTTTTCGAATAGCTGTGTGAGATATCTGGCAGCCCGTGGAAGTGCTTCCGTTGATGGAACGCTCCCACGTCGCTCGTAAATAATTGATATCGAACCGCTATATTCTGAGTTTTTCAGAATGCCAACTATACGCGCGTAATCTAGCCATTGCTCATCAGCGGGACAAGCAAAATAGAACTTTGCTCTCAACATCGTTGCCCGAGGCGCGCACATTCGTATCGACTCGTAGAGTTCGGGAGAGGCTTTTTCATCACTGAGCCCTTCACTACTTGCTCCCGGTGAACCCTGAAACTGACCAGTGTCGAGTATGTAAGCAACAGTCGTATCGCTCAGATCATCCAACATTCGCAGCACTTGCTGCCCGTTTGAGGGAATAGAGCCGTGATTGTGATTGTGCAAGTAGACCGTGACGTCAGCCTGATCCGCGTATTCACAAATAAGCTTAAACTTGTCTCGAACTGCAACAAACGTGGACTGGAGCGTTTGACCGGCCACTACGCCATTACCGGGAACACGAATTGACTTGACCCCAAGATATTGCGTGGCGTCTATAAGTGCTTTTGCTCGGACTATCTCATTTTCGATCGACGAAATCGGTGCACTGAAATCGACCATCAGACCGCAGTACCCGAACCGCACGCCCATCCCTTCGACCTGATGGGCGAGCTCTTGAAGATAGTTCGGATCATAGCTTCTGAGTAGCCGATCTTCGATGTCGATGCCGGCTAATCCAAGGTTAGACGCCATTTCGGCAGCTTCGTGGATGCACTCTTCACTGGTGCCGTATACGTCCTTGAACGACAGTGCCTGAAGGTAGATTGGGATCACAGCAGTCCGCCCCGGGTATTACATCTGGTGCTTGGCGAGCATTGATCGTAAGTACGTGTTTGCCAACGGCACGGCACTCGGTTCGTCGAGTTCGTCCTGACCTTCGTAGACGATCGACATCCAACCGTTGAAACCAACATTTTTGATGATAGGCATTATTCGTTCGTAGTCGAGCCACGCTTCTTTGCCACTTGCAATTCGGTAGATCTTAGCCCGAACGTGGACGGCGCGAGGAGCGGAGGTTTCAATCGATCCGTAGAAGTTCCACTGGGGATCTTCCTGCCCGCGCTCGCCGAAAGATGCGCCGGGTGAACCACGATACTGACCTGTGTCGAGGATGTGCGAGTAGTACGGGTTGTCGACGGTGTCAAGGAGGCGAATGACCTGATCGCCGGTTGCTGGAATGCAGCCGTGGTTGTGATTGTGCAGTCCTACCACTATGCCCTTCGCCTGGCCATATTCGGCGACCTCTTTTGTGGATTCCACGAGTCGTGGCCATGCTTCTTCTTCAGATTCGCCTTTAGGTAGAAACGACCCGAAAGCCCGGACCATCGGAATGCCCATTTTGGCAGCAACATCGATCCATTGTTTCATCAAATCGATCTGCTCTCGAAGCTCGCCTCCAATTTTGCCGAAGTTGTTAGAAACGCCGATGTAGCACATGTGTAATCCACGTTTGAGGGACGCCTGCTTTATCTCTTCAAGATAGTCATCGTCCGTTGAGGCAAAGTGGGTGTAGTGAAGGTCCACACCGTCCATTTGGTACTCGGCAGCCTTGTCGATTATCTCGAGCAAAGTGATTTTGCCAGCATTGAAAGTGTCACGGTACGAGAGTGATTGCAGACTGAGTTTGATCATCGATGTAGGGTTCTTGCTTTGTTGATTGCAGCGGTGACTGGATGGAGATGGCAGTGAATGTATCACCAACACAGGACGAACAAAGTCGCTGTCGCCGCGTACTGCACCTGAATAAGGCCGCACGTCAATTGGGTAACAAGTTCAACCGGGGTTTTCGGAACTACCTGAGCAGGTGGGGATCACGTAAAATTTTGCACCATCAAGAGCCCGAACATATCGCATCACTGGGTTGGACGCTGTCTCGACTGCCACCATGAAAAAGATTGATTCACATCTCCACGTTTGGACGAACGACGCGGATACGTATCCGTTCCGCGCCGGGCAAGAAGAACCCAAGGTGAGAGGCGACGCTGAGTTCCTGTTGAATTTGATGGATAGCGCCGATGTTGCCGGCTCGCTGATCGTTCAACCGATCGTGTATGGATTCGACCATGCATATGTCGATGACACCCTTGCTAGATGGCCCGATCGATTTGTTGGAATGTGCCTTATCGACCCGCAGGCAAACGATCCGGTAGGTATGCTCACCGAACTCGTTGATCGTGGGTACAAGGGTGTTAGATTCAACCCGGCTTTGTGGCGTGAAGGCGAGATGATGAACGGCGATATTGGTCGAGCGCTGTACAAGCGCGCAGGCGAACTCGGAATTCCCGTTGGATTCCTTGTGAGTCCGCACAATTACGATGAAATCGAGGGGTTGGCAGACGAGTTCCCGGATACCGATGCAATCATCGATCACTTCGGGCACTGTGTACCGGCACAAGACGGGTCAGATGTTCCTGCGTTCGAACGATTGCTGTCGATGGCTCGACACAGGCATATGAACGTAAAACTCTCCGAGTTCCCACGAGCTTCGAACGAAGAGTTTCCGTATAACGACCTCTTCTACTGGGTTCATCAGTTGATCGAGGCGTATTCGTGTGACCGCCTGATGTGGGGCACCGACTTCCCGTTTATCGTCGAACAGGTTGGGTACACGAAGGGCTGGGACATTGCTGATCGTATAGAACCGGCAATCGGTCCGGGACTGGTTGATCAGATTCTTGGCGGTACCTGCGAGAGACTTTTTGGAACTTGGGGCAGTTAGAGAAGCCCTGCGATTCACTCCGAATTAAGGCCGCTGGCGAAACCTGACAGTAATTCGACGTTCGAACTTTCAGGCGATCAAGTGCTGTGGGAGTGCATGGGTTAGAAGTTGGGCTTATAGTGTTCATTCCCGGAAAACACCTCGAAGGAATAATGATGACAGAGTCGCCAGTCCCATCTTCAGCTCCCGATGTCGTAAAGCGCATGACGGCAGCGGCAAACGATTTCCTGAACTCGCTAGATGCATCACAACGCAGCACAGCTTCGTTCGAGTTTGAAGGCGACGAGCGTTACAAATGGGCTTACACGCCAATAGATCGAAACGGCCTTCGCGTGCGAGAGATGAACGACGCTCAGCGCGATGCGGCGTTCAAACTCATGGAAACCGGCTATAGCGCTCGCGGTGCGGATACCGCCCACAAGATCATCGAACTTGAGACTATTCTTGGCGAGTGGGAAGTGATAAACGACGAGGTTTCACAGTGGGAGCGGCATACCAACCGCTACTGGTTCAGCATTTTCGGAACGCCGGGAAGCGTGGATGAGCCATGGGGCTTCAGGGTCGGTGGTCATCACATCGCGCTATCAGCAAACATCGTTAACGGCGAGCACGTTTCGATACTTCCTTTGTTCTTTGGAGCTAACCCGGCTGTGGTCCGCCACGGCGATCGCAAAGACGAGCGAACCTTGGTCGAGGAAGAGGATTGGGCGAGAACTCTGCTCACATCTCTCGACGGCGATCAGACCAAACTGGCGGTGGTCGATGCACTTGCTCCCTCAGATATTCTGACGACAAATGTCCGATCTGTCGATCCGAATATCGCTCCCGTGGGAATTGGATTCGGCGCACTGGGCGATTCACAGCGCGACCAACTCGTGTCGCTGGTGAACCACTATGTGACTCGGGCTGCAGACGATCTTGCGTCCAACTATTGGCGAGAAGTCGAATCAGCCGGGTTCGATGAATTAACGTTCGCCTGGGCTGGGCCATCCGGTGTTGGCGAGCCCCACTACTACGCCATTCGGCACCCTCGATTCATGATCGAGTACGACAACACACAGAACGGCGCAAATCACATTCACTCGGTGCTGCGCGACTATGCACACGACTGGGGTGAGGACCTGCTTTCGGCCCACTACATGGCGTCGCACTAAGGTTTAGTGGGAATGTGGGGCGGATGGCGATATGGCATTTGATTCAACGAACCTATGTATCACTTTGTACCGAATGCCAGCGGACTTGCATCAATTGGGAACTTGGGAACGGAAATGTGGGAGGTTGGTTAGACGATCTTCCAGCGCGGGACGGTGCCGCCCTCGGGGCCGCGAGTCGACTTGTAGGCTACACGGTCATTCTCACTTGATGAATCCGGGATCTGTTCGACCGACTCGCTTCCAGACCACTGCCCCCAGATAGAGCCGCAGTTCGTGCAAAAGTCAGATTCGAACACGCTGCCTCGTGTATGGCAGGCGGCGCAGAACGTGGTTAGCCCGGCATCAAGTGCTGCCTGACTCGGTGCCGTGTCTGCGCCACAACTCGGACAATTTGGCGCAGTTGAAGGTAGGAATCGGGGCGTCAGGACTTTGGCGCAAACTTTGCAGGTGAATGTCGGTCTTATTTCGGAAGTCATGCTGATGGTCTGGCTCGTGGACTGATGTTCGTTGCTTGGCGCTCGGGGTTAGGTACTAAGAATTCCCGTTATTTCGCCATCTTCGTCAAGGTCAATATCCCAAGCATTCGGCGTAGACGGAAGACCTGGCAGTGTGATGATATCTCCGGCAAGTGCGATAATTTGGCGGGCACCGGCAAGAATACGTAGTTCCCTGATCGGTAGTGTGTGCCCGCTCGGTGCACCCTTCAATTTTGGATCGGCCGATATCGACAGGTGCGTTTTCGCGATACACACGGGAAAGTTCCAGCCATTGTCTGCGAAGCGTCGGGCAGTGGTTCGGGTCATTGGCCCCCAGCTCACATCGCCAGCCAGATACAGCGACTTAGCTATGTTTTCGACCTTTTCGAAGAATGGTTCATCGACTTCGTAGAGCAGTTTTACGTCCGACGGTTGGTTCGCAGCTTTAACTACAGCCTTGGCCAACTCAGTCATACCGTCGCCACCCTCGGCGAACCCTTTGGCTTCCTCTACACAACTCGCTCCAGCGGCCATCGCCACTTCCCTGACAACTCCTATCTCCTCTGGAGAATCTCCTGGGAATCGGTTGATAGCGACGACCACGGGCAGTCCGTACATCGCTACGATTCTCATAGCGTTTTTGAGATTTTCAGCGCCTCTTCGTACTGCATCAGAATCGGGTTCATCCATGTCTTTGATTGCGACCCCGCCGTGCCACTTGAGACCCCGAATGGTCGCAACAACAACTGCTGCTGAGGGCTTAGGACCACCCTGGCGAACTTTGATATCCATGAACTTTTCGAAGCCCAGATCGGCACCGAATCCAGCTTCGGTCACGACGTACTCACCACAGTTCACCGCGAGTTTGTCGGCGAGGATAGATGAGCATCCGTGAGCGATGTTTCCAAAAGGGCCCATGTGAACGATTGTCGGTACGCCTTCGACGGTTTGTACGAGGTTCGGCTTAATAGCGTCCCGGAGCAATGCCATGATCGATCCGATACCTTTGATTTCCCTAGCCGTGACGGGTGTCTTGCCGTCTTTTTTCCAGCCAACAACGATGTCGCTGATGCGTTCGCGTAGATCTTCGTACGAGCTGGTCAGGGCACAGATCGCCATGATCTCAGATGCCGCGTTAATGTCGAAACTGGCTTCTCTAACAGGCCCGTTGAGCTTGCCGCCTGCGCCAGTCATTACCGTACGGATCGCGCGATCTTCAGCATCGGTGACTCGTCGCCACGTGATTCCGGATGCGTCGAAATCCTCGATTGCGTTGCGGTAGACAGCGTTGTCGACCATAGCGGAAAGCAGGTTGTGAGCCGACTCGATGGCGTGAAAATCACCTGTGAAATGAAGGTTAATATCGACGGCAGGTTGTACTGTCGACTTCCCGCCCCCGGTTCCACCGCCTTTGTGCCCAAACACGGGACCGAGCGCTGGTTGCCTGATCGTGAGAACTGGCTTCTTGCCGATTTTTGCCAGTCCCTGCACGAGACCGACAGCTGTGGTCGATTTTCCCTCTCCTGCTGGAGTAGGGGTGATTGCAGTTACCACGACCAACTTGGCTTTCTCGGCTGCATCGGGAAACGCATCGAGAGGAATCTTTGCCTTGTCGCGCCCGTAGGGTTCGAGTACGGATGGGTCGAGACCGAGGTCGGCTGCAAGATCAGCAATTGGTCGCATTGGATAGGATTCTTTTTCGGAATAATGTGGTTCAGTTAAGACTATCGAACTAGAGTTGACTCAAACGAGACAATTCTAATGGCGTTGCGCCGTGTGGGAACCCGTGTTTATGTTTTTTCCACCTGTTTCTCGTGTGCGGTTCTTGCTGAACGCTCCACTCCTACGTTCAGCGTACATGAGGCTGAACGTTCAACAATTTTCTTGGCCGAAAGAGATAAAACTGTGAGGAATTTACGAGCGACGGTCAAGAAGATAAATCCGATTACACCGAGAACAACCACAATGTCCCAGTGGATTACTCTTCCAATCGACTTGTTGGTCACGATCGCTACCGTGAGTACGACGGCTATCGATATTGCTTCAAACGCAATCGATTGAAGCCAGCATCGTGCCAGCTCGTTCTGACGGGAAACGATTATTTCGAGATTTTCATCTTGAATTTGCCAGTGATCCGCTCCTTAGTAATCTGGAGGGTTTGAGTAGCAACAGGTTCTGTTAAATAAAAAAGCGTTGCTGGGTTAGCAGAGGGACGGCTCGCGATTCCTCCGAGAACGCTTTGGTTCATTCGATGCGGACTAATCGTTGAGAATGCGGAGGGGCTGCAACGAACCCCGATTTCATCGTTCTGTGGGAGTTGACGGTTTGGTCGCGAACAGAATGATTATCGCTGCGAGCGCGCAGAATGCTGCGAGCGAGTAGAGCGAATTTACGTAGGTGTCCGTGGTGTCGTGCACACGACCAATTACCCACGGTGTAATCATCATTCCTATTCCCATTGGGAACGCCGACATTCCGAGAATCGTGCCAAAATGCTTTCGCCCAAAGTACTCACCTCGCAACGCGTGCATCAGTGGCGTGCGTGCCCCGAACCCGAGTCCCCAGAGCAACGCGAACATGACGGCACTCCAGTAAGTGGTCGCCTCGGCAAGCAGAATTAACGCGGATCCCTGGAGAAGTATGAGGATCGGCAGCATTGTGCGTATGCCAATCCGATCGCCGGTGATCCCCCCAAGTATCTGAAAACTGAACGATGCCAGGGCCATTATTGGCATGATTGTTGCCGCGCTAGTGTCAGATAAGTCAACTCCATTTTTGTCGGTCAGCTGGAAGTAAATGTGAGACGAGATCGCGCCTACCGAGAGGTTCGTCATCGTATGGCAGATTGTTATCGCCCAGAAAGACCTGGTTTTTAGTGCTTGCTTCGCAGTGAAATCGTCTTGAGTTTCTGGCGCCGAGTCAGAGCCTTCGGTTTTGGCAACCTGAGACATTAATTGGCTGTACTCGGGAGCACGTTTTCCCGCTATATAGGCGATCGGCGGTCCTAATGCGAGTGTGATTAACCCGATTACTAAGGTCGTTTCACGCCAGCCGTAAGTATTGATGCCCCATACAATCGCAGGCACGAACGCCCCACCCAGGCTCGATCCGCCAATAACTACTGCCATGGCCGTGGCGCGACGGTGTGGCATCCATGCGTTTACTGCAGCCATCGACGGTGCGAATCCACCCATCGAAAATCCCATCGACAGAATGAAATAAGCGGCGTAGTACTGAACTGGGCCCTGAAGCTGGGAGTAAAAGATGAGCCCTAAGCCACCTATTGTGAACCCGACAAGAACCATTTTGCCGGTGCCGAAAAAATCGGTCATCCAGCCTTCCAGCGGACCGAGTAGCGCACCCCCAAATCTTCCGAACGACGCGACGCCGGTGACTAATGCGCGTGACCAGCCGAATTCGTCTTCGATAGCACGGAACAATGTGCTCGCTGCCTGAAAGGTGGGGCCCGAACTTACCATCATGTTCACAGCGCCGGCGAGTGCCACCCACCAGCCGTAGAAAATACGCCCGACCCTAGCCTTTGGGCCGTTTGAATTACTGGTGGTCATTTTTGAAAGTGCACAATTAGGGTATGTACTTCTGCGGGTAGGGCTTCTCGAGACAAGAGGTTACGATCATTGGTGCAATTGCGCACCGTCTAAATAACGCAGTCGAAGACCAAACCATGATGTCTTGATGCACACAATTGACCACGGTGGGCGTAATCTTCAGGCCTGATCAGAACAATGCTAGTGATCATTCAACTTAACCGACAGAGGATTTAGAAATGCCAGCAGGCAGCAGACTCGAAGGAAAAACCGCCATCGTTACCGGAGGAGCGTCTGGAATAGGCGAGGCTACTTCACAACTCTTTGTGCAAGAGGGTGCAAAGGTCGTTATTGCTGATATCGACGACAGCAAAGGAACCGCACTGGAAGCGGAGTTGAACAACGACGGTGAGGTTGCTATCTACCGTAATTTCAACGTTAGCTACGAGAACCGATGGATTGAGATTATCGATGAGGTGATGGACAGGTGGGGTCGGCTTGATATCGTGGTCAACAATGCAGGAATGTCGGGGGTGAAGGGCAGGGCAACGGTGGAGGACACGATCGTTGAGCACTGGGACACGGTATTTGCGGTGAATTCAACCGCAGTGATGCTCGGTACAAAAACGGCGATACCGGCAATGAGAAAAAACGGTGGGGGATCGGTCGTGAACGTTTCTTCCATATTTGGGATTGTCGGATCGCCCGCCGGGGCTGCATATCATGCATCGAAAGGAGCTGCGCGCACGTTCAGTCGGGCTGCCGCAGTTCAGTACGCTCCCGACAACATCAGAGTGAACTCGGTTCACCCCGGGTTTACTGATACACCGATGACTCTTGATATCCACTCACAAAAGGAGATTCGTGACGCCAGACTGGCTATGACTCCTATGGGACGACTGGGTTTGCCGATGGATATTGCGTACGGGATTCTCTACCTGGCGTCAGACGAGTCGTCGTGGGTGACAGGGACAGAGTTGGTAATCGACGGCGGTGAGATAGCGTGGTAGCGTCGAGTGCGACGTTGATTTCTACAGACCAGACGCGTTGATCATCCACCAGCACTGATCAGTGGTCTGCCCGTGAAAGGATCGGTGGGGTTTACCGCTGTATGGTCTCCATGTACCGCGCCAACCAACTCCAGGAGCGTCGGTGCGATATCGAATAGCCGCGCCTGAAACACGGGAATGGCGGCTTCGAAAGTTGCGTCGTCGGCTCGGGCTATTGTTGTCAGCACATCATTGACCGAGTGAGCCGATGTATCGTTTTCGATGTTCCCGTGATCGGAAGTTATTACAAGCGATCTGCCAGCCGTATGAGTGGCAGCGGCTATTTCAACCAGTGCGTCGGCCGCGGCGCGGTAGGCTTCCTTCGCTTCTTCATATCGGGTGGGAAGCAGATGCCCGACCATATCTGGGGATGCGATGTTGCAGCAGATCAGGAGTGATGTGTCGGCTTTGATTGCGTTTACCACGTTCGCAGTGACTTCTTTGGCGCGCATTCGGGGATGCAGGTAAAAATCCGTGTCGGAGTTCACGCCGTCTTCTTTGCCGTGCGACGGTGTGATGAATCGTGCCTCTACTGCGTCCACCACCGGTTCTTCTCGCCGTCCCCTGAAGAAGTAGCCCATATGTGACGACTTGACGCTTTCGGCAATCAGGGTGTACTCGTCAGATCCGACCGTATCGGGCCACTGTGCAAGAAAGTTTGCCTGATGTGGTTCGGTGTGAAAAGCGATTTTTACTCCGTATTCGGATTCGAACAACGGGTGATACTCGGCGATTGTGCAGATATCGAGATCGAGGTTGTGGTCGATCCAGGCACCGTCCCACTTGCGACCTCGAGTGGCTCCTTCAGACTCTAGGAGTGTGCGCGCACCCGCGAGTGAACCGATTTTCGAGCGTTGGCGGTCGGATCTGAAATTTAGATCGACGAATGCATCTCCAGCAGAGATCGCAGGGATTGAGCCATCTGCCCGCAGTATTGAAATTGGTGGAACGTCCTGATCCGTTTTCCCGGATGCGTGCGTTTTGGAGATGAACGCCCTTGCTCCGTCGAAACCCGATACTGATTGGCCTGACTTACCGGTTATCAGTTCAAAGTCGGCTCTGGCGGCCTCTTCCCGATAATCACGGTCCATTGCGATCGACCGGCCCACCACCCATGCCAGAGTAGTTTCTGCGTTGTACCTCCCGAGTAACGACTGGAGTCGGCCGATGAAATTGCCAGAATCGTTGGGCTCCGAAACTATCGAGCTATCGATCGTTGAATCGCGTCCATCAAGTATCGCCTGCATCTGCACATGTTCTGGTGCAACACCGTGTTGGACAAAAACCAGTTCAAGGAACGCTTCCAGATGATTCCACGCACTGTGTACTCGACCGTCTCCGCCACTGACGCCTGAGAGCAAGAAGCAGAAGTTGATCGTTGCACCGCGGTCTTTTGCCGCTTTGATCACAGCGTTTAGTTCAGGATTATCGAAAAAATCACCGGTATTGATCGAGTTGGTTATTTCGAGCGGTAACTGTGATGCAAGGCTCATATTGCCAATCTGCTGATGCCCCGTTTCAGAATTGCCTTGAACCGCTGGAGCAAGATCTTCAAAGCCGACCCACTCGCCCGCAGCACTGGTTGGAATGGTCAGGTTTTTGTTCCGCAGATTCCACAGGTTTCTTGCTTTGGAAGCCCACGGTACGTAGCGTTGAGCGTCGGCGGTTGATTCGACCAATGAATCCATTCTGTCGATCAATTTTTCTTTGAGGAATCCACGGCACGTCCGCAAATCGTTCACCCAGATCGATGCCTCTCTTGTTGGCGTGTCTGCAGCGAGCGACTCGACGTGAACGGGATAGAGGATGTTTTTCGCCCAGAGGGCATGCCTCCCGATTCGCTCAGCAACTCCTTCGATTAGCTCTCGATCAGTAGCATCGAGTTCATCCCATGCAGCATCGATCACGGCTGCCGAGCGTGAACGGTTGAATCCGAGACCATCGGTTATTGCTAGAACGGCTTTTCGTTTGCTAGTTGCCAAATTATTTGCGTTTCCTATCGTCGTTGTTTCTACTGTTTCTGGAACACGAAACTACTCGTCAAACGTTGCATCAGGCCAGTTCACGTCCATATCACGGATGATCGAATCGTCAATGTTTTCATCAGCCAGCCATCCGGCGGGTAGCTCCAACACGTAGCGCCAAGAAGCTTTGGGGACATACTCGGCGGCCTCGTTCGCACACCTGACTTTCCACTGATCATCATTTTCTTCTTCAGACTCTCGTAGGCACGGTGACATGGTGAGCTTATCGGCGACACTGCCGGAACTATCAATAAAAATGATGTCTATATCGGTGAAGGTATTGAACATCCAAAATCCGCTTTTCCGATCGGAAGTGTATGTGAACAGCATGCCCGTTCCCGCAGCTATCGATTCACGGCACATCAGTCCCTGCGTGCGCTTAGTTGAATTATTGGCAACTTCGACCTGCACGGGGATATAGCGCCCATCAATCGAAAGAGTAAGGTTTGTAACAGGCAGCACGCCGTGCTCAAGCGCTGCGCAGTCGGGTGATTCGATGAACACGGGCTGCGGGTATTCGGAACCGCAGGCGGCAAAGACGAAAATTGCCGTGACTGTAACGGCGAACGCACGGATTGCAACATTCATGTTGGACAGGGGAATTTTCACAACCCGATGGTAGCTGACGGACCGGGAACTTCGGACAAACGAACGTCCAATCCACGTACCCAAAAGACCTTTCTATCAGGATCTCTAGATGCTGAGACCGCTCGTTTGGTGGAGCAACGGAGGCAATTACCCGAATCCCGGGTGAAAGTAAGCCCCCTAGCTGCGTTCAAAATCCGTAGCTTCCGATTCCAATGGACAGCCGACGCGCTGACGACCTGGGGGTCGGAGATGGAAACTCTGATCCTTGGGTGGTACATCCTCGTCGCGACTGATTCTCCGTTCCTGGTTGGGATACTTGCTGCCTTGCGCATGTCCGGCACGCTCCTCGCCCCTTTGGTGGGTGTACTTGCCGACCGAATGAGCCGAAAGGCGTTGCTTGCGTTCGTTAGGATCGGGGCAGGGGCTTCGGCGCTTTCTCTCTTGATACTGGCCGCACTCGACGTGATTCAGCCGTGGCACGTTTTCGTTATAGCCAGCATAAGCGGACTGATACGACCCGCCGACAACGTGTTGCGTAATTCGCTGATTGCCGACACCGTACCGCGCGAGTTGTTGATGAACGCCTCGGGTCATGCAAGGACAACGCAGGATACTGCTCGAATTGTGGGTGCTCTCCTGGGTGCGACTCTGTTGTCCAGGCTCGGCCTTGGATGGGCGTATCTAGGGGTCACGGCTTTTTATGCGTTCAGTGTGCTGTTTGTGCTGGGCATCAGCTCAATTCGTTCGAGTGTGCAAGTCGTTCATGCAAACCCGATTACCGAGATGAAGCAGGGCATGAAGTATATGATTGAATCCCCTGTTATCAAGCCGATGATGTTTCTGGCGTTTGTCGTAAATTTGTTGGCTTTTCCACTTACAAACGGTCTGCTACCAGTTGTGGCGCGTGACGTTTACGGGCACGACGAAAACGGACTGGCTCTGATGGTCGCAGTGTTTGCCTCGGGAGCGCTGGGCGGTTCATTGACCATGGCGGCATTCTTGAATTCGCGACGTCCCGAGCGATTCATGATGGTCACGATGGCCAGTTGGTACGTGTTGCTTATTTTGTTTGCTCAGACCGACTCAAACTTTCTGGGTTTGCCGTTGCTCGCGCTAATCGGTGCTTCAATTAGCTTCTGCATGATCTCGATGTCGGTTGTGTTGATGACATTTGCGAAAATCGAGATGCGTGGACGAGTGATGGGTGTTCGAATGCTCGCTGTATACGGCCTTCCGATGGGTCTTGTGGCCGGTGGCTGGCTTATCGAGCAATTTGGTGTACCTGTTGCGGTGACGGGTTATGCAGTTGGTGGTCTAGTCATAACCGTGTTGTCAGTGCTGAGGTGGCCTAAACTGATCACCGGTTTTTTGCAAACAGAGCGTGAATAGCTGGTCGGTCGATTGGGATGGTGCGATTTTTCAGATCACTATCAGTTTATGAATCCGCTAATTTTGTCCAGCGCATGGCTTCTTTTGATGCTCCCTCTTCGAGGAATTTTTTAAAATTTAGAAGTTTATTCGTCATTTTCTTATTCGACTATATTTGAACCAAATGGTTGATCGTTTTCTGCGTCCAGGCTACTCAGGTCGAGAAAGACTTCCATATCCGAACCATCGGGGTAAATCCAAAATTCATCTTGTTCGGGGTTCTCATTCCAAGAACCTCGTGCTTCACGTTCCATTTGCAGGGCAGTCTCTACTTTTGCTTTATCTACGCACTTTAGAAAGTCTCTCAGGATCTTTAGCGACTAAAGCGTGTTAGCTGTTTCTTATTGCGATGTCATGATCTTTGTCTGAATATCCATACTATTTCCACTAGTTGTGCACCTCGGCCGACTATGATTTGCCATTCTTCTGCCCTCTAAAAATTGGCTTACTGCATGTGGCCCCATGCAGCGGTTAGATTCGATGGGCGAGCGCTACTGCGACTTCGCATTCTTTCGAGGTTATAGTCGAGTCCAAGACCGGGCCCGTCCGGAATTCGAATGAAGCCATCTTCAACCTCGTACGGCGTGTCCAGAATCGAGTCGTTATCCCTGATCCCTACCGTTTCGATGTTATATTCCTGCGGGTAAGGGAAATTGTTGCTTGGCGCGAGTAGGTGAGCGTGAGCAGCAGTCGAGCCGTACGGCTGTGTGTTGTGAGTGGTCATCGTCGCACCGTGTGCGGTTAGCACCGCCTCTATACGCAAGAATTCGGTGATTCCGCCGACCTTGACGACATCCGGCTGAACAATGTCGGGGCGACCTTCGCTAATCAGTGTGAGATGCTCCCATCGGGTGAACGAGTTTTCACCCGACGCAACCGGGATATCCAGGGCATCTGCAACCGCTGCTATACCTTCGTAGTTTCGAATGTGGACCGGTTCTTCGAAATGAAATACGCCGAGGTCCTGAAGCTGTCGCCCGATTTCGATCGCGTGATGCACCGAATAGGCGCTGTTCACATCGACCAGCACGTCCATCCCGTAACCAACTTCGTCGCGTATCGCTTTGACTGTTTCTATCGTCTGATCGCCTGGATCATCGATCTTGCCGGGGACTGCCGAGTGCATTTTGTAGGCCGAGAAACCCTTATCACGGAAATGAGCAACACGTTTTGCTTCGTCTCTTGGCGCCATGCCTCTTACCAGTGAACTGGCATACACCTTGATGCTTTCCCGGCGTTTTCCACCTATCAAATTGTAGATAGGGGAGCCGAGAATCTTGCCCTTGAGATCCCAGAGGGCCAGATCGACCCCTGCTGCCGCGGTGAGTAACGCGCCAAGCGGACAGGCAACAGCGCCGGCCTAGAAAATCGAATCCCATATCACATCGGAATCACACGGGGATTTACCGACTACGAGTGGACCGAATACCGTTTCAACAACGGCCTTCGAGACGTATGGGGCACGACGGAAGCACTCACCGAACCCGGTGAATCCTTCGTCGGTGTGCAGGACTACGTACGGGTACTCCTCGTCTAGTACTAGGCATTCGACACTAGTTATATTCATCGTTGATTGGTTCGTCTTTACTTCGACGTGATCCGCTACTTACAAGGTCACGAAGGCCGCGCGGGATTGCAAATGTTGTTTTCTCTTCACCCGGGCCGACTCGGTAGACGTTGTCAGGTGCTATCGCTTCGATTACAGCCTTAACCTGTTTTTCTGGGGTGGAAGCACCAGACGTAATTCCAATCTTCTCGATTCCGGTAAGCCATGAACGATCGAGTTCTTCGGGTCCGTTGATCAGATACGCGGTGACACCCTTTTTTATTGCGACATCCTTAAGGCGATTACAGTTGGAACTGTTCTGGGCGCCTATAACCAGAACCAGCTCGGTCATATCGGCAAGCTCTGTGGCAGCGGCCTGACGGTTTGTGGTGGCGTAACAAATATCGTCACGAACGATTGCGTCAGGATGACTTTGCTTGATTTTCTCTACAGCCGCGAGTGTGTCGTTCACAGAAAGCGTCGTTTGCGTAAGCACCGCAACCTCGGTGTCTTTCGACCAGTCTGGGAGCTTCCAGTCCTGTCTTTCGTCAACCAGTTCCATTTCGGCCTGACCGGTTGTACCGATGACTTCCTGATGACCCACGTGACCTACCATCACAATTTTCTTGCCTTCTCGTGTGTACTTTTTCGCTTCATTGTGAACTCGTGTCACGAGCGGGCAGGTGGCGTCGAGCACTGTCAGGTCACGCTGTTTTGCGATTTCATAGTCGGAAGGTGGAGAACCATGAGCCGAGAAAACAACAACAGCTCCCTCGGGCACCTCAGAGACGTGTTCGACGGTTATTGCGCCTTTGGCCTCGACATCGATGACGACCTTCGGATTGTGGACAATCTGATGCTTTACGTAGACCGGAGTGCCGTACCGCTGGATGGCGAGATCCACGATGTCGACCGCTAGATCGACGCCGGCGCAGAATCCACGTGGGCTGGCAAGAAATATGTCCATTTAGGAATTTCCATTTCGTAGAGGGGTTATGTGACGAGACCTGCGTAGATGATTGCCGTGCCGTTGAACCCCGCAGCGAGGTACGAGAGTAAGTATATCGATGCCGCGAACGTTTATTGTTTCGGTATTCTTTGGTGCCGGTCTAGTCTGGTGCAGACGGGACGATCGCGCGTTCGGTCTCACCTGTCGATTTGATCCCGATACCTCGTGTCGAAACCCTTGCAAGGATGATTGCCGCGAGAGCGAATGCCAGAGCGACAGCAATCAGGATCGCCTTGTATCCAAGGTTTTCCGAAATGTGGTTCAGCTCATCAATTCCTATACCAGAAATTCTGGCCGCCGCCGACCCGACCAGCGTGGCGATACTTGTATATCCGAGCTCTCTTGCCGCAGCACCCCTGCTCACCATATCGTTGGCGACCGCCCATGTGAGGGTCATGAACAGTCCAACGGAAATACCGACGATCACGCCTACCCCCAGAGTCGGAACGATCGAGTTAACGAACAGTAGCAATAGCGCTGCAACAATCCCCGCTATGCCGGCGACAGCGAACAGGTTAGGTCTGCCAAATCGATCTGACAAATACCCGACAGGGAGCACGGTCAAGGCTGCTGCAATCACGATGACGATTACGAGCTTATCGGCACCGGCTGCGGGGTTTTCTAAACCGACGACGTCCTGCAGAAAGAACAGAGCGTAGATCTGCAAAGATGACATGGCGGCCATTGAGAACGCCAGCGCAACGAGGAACGCGATGTAACTTCGACTAACACGTGGCTTATCAGGAAGTGGAGTTTCGCGGCCCCTGCCTTTTGATTCGATTTTGGAAACAGGCTGTCTGATGCTGGGAATGAACAGCCCGCCAGCAGGTCGAGCTGCTCGAACGGTCCACAGTACGCTCAATATCAAGACGGTGATCATCAGCGCGATCGAGTACCAGAGCCACTCTGGTGATTCCTCCGCGTCGTATCTCGACATGAATTGGAGCACGATAACCGTAATGGAACCCGCACCGAGGAACCGCCATAGATTCAGCACTCCGGCTGCCTGTCCCCGTTGGTGCGCAGAAACATGGTCGATAATCAGAGCATTCGCTGGACCCTGCCCGAAGTTGCCAAACAGCTGCATGGTTGTAGCCACCAGTAACAGCGATATGAACGACGTGGCGAAACCGAATAGAATCGTAATTACAGCTAACCCAAATCCGCCTAACAGCAAGTAAGGCAATCGACTTCCGAGCCTTGAATCTCGATCACTCAGTGCGCCAGATCCCATCTGAGCAAGAGACGCAACAACTAGGCCGACAAGTGAGAGGACACCTAAGGCACCGTTTTTATCGAGGGCGTAACTGAATATTTCCACGCTTCCCTGTTCAAGCGCTTCAAGAACTTTGAACGGGAGTATCCCGGCACCCAAAGCGGACCAAACGCCCGATAATCCGAACGCGTACATACTGATGCTCGTGAAACTGACCGAACGGTCTTTGGAGCCACCAGAGAAGCGGTTCAGGGGCATTCGAATTGATTGCTTTCGAATATCATTGTTATTTCCGCTGGAATGATTACTAATCGCGCACCTTCGCTGTTACGGTGCAGCGTACTCGATCATCAAGATCAACGTGAATATTCATATCAAATCTCAATACGAAATACGGAGCATTACTAGTGTCCACTGAACTGAAATTCTACTGCTGGTCTCGTTGAA
>CAYTAO010000009.1:0-306 GCA_964435915.1 uncultured Dehalococcoidales bacterium | reverse complement strand
CAGTAGACGAAATGTTCGCATGGCGAAGCCCAAGCTCCAAGTCTTACATGGATCTTCGCGGTAAAGCCACCGATGAAGAGTTGATAAAGATGATGGCGGGAGAACCGCGCCTCATCAGGCGACCGATCCTTACGGACGGCTCACAGATCGTGTTCGGTTTCAAACAGGGAGCTTACGACGAGTTGATCTAGGGTCTGCGTAACAGTTGGGCATCGGGACAATCAACTAAAGGCTGGAAAAATTGGGTGCACGCACCCATTAAAGGATCTCGAAACTTATCTGGAAATGGCTGCAGCAGCGGAGGCA
>CAYTAO010000008.1:48229-50598 GCA_964435915.1 uncultured Dehalococcoidales bacterium | reverse complement strand
ATCAGAACAATATTTGGGCGGGTCATAGTTATGTCTCACATTTCAAAAAACGATTTAGATTGGACCGACATTAAATGTAGCAACATCCCCCCCTTAATATCCTCTCAAGGATGTCGAATATTGACGCAAGAGGTTATCGTATCCGTGATGCTAGAGACTGGCCACCCGAAAGGATTGAATACACATGCCGATGGAAACCAAGAGACTGGGTAAAACAAATCTTCAGGTTGGACGCCTCGGGATTGGTCTTTCGGAAGTCGGATTCAATCTGGAAATGTCCGATGTCGATCAGGTTAGGGCCATCATTAATCAGGCACTCGATAACGGCGTGAATTTCCTCGACACGGCCGCCTGTTACGGCATCAGTGAGGAACTTCTCGGAGTTGTAGCCTCCGATCGACGCGATGAATATGTACTCGCCACCAAGGCCGGTCACTTCCTCCCCAGAGGCGACGGTGAAGACTGGACGTACGACCTAGTTATTTCGTCGATAGACCGATCACTCGAACTGATGAAAACCGATCATGTCGATATCGTCCAGCTTCACTCATGCGTGATCGAAGTGCTGGAGCGCGGTGATGTAATACGTGCGCTTCAGGACGCTAAAGCAGCAGGTAAGACCCGGTTCATCGGATACAGCGGCGACAACGAAAACGCTAAATGGGCGGTGACCAGTGGCCTGTTCGACACGCTTCAGACCAGCTTCAACCTAGTCGATCAATCGGCGCGAACGAATCTTTTTACGGACGTTGAAGCACGGGACATGGGTCTCATCATCAAGCGTCCAATCGGCAACGCCGTTTGGGGCGCACTTGCTGATCCGAAGCCCTATAGCGATCATAGCCATCTCTCTGACTACACAGAAGAGTATTTTCGGCGAGCCGGAGTGATGAGCGCCGATGGACCTCTTGCAGATGATCCTGAAAATCGAATCAGGCTGGCGCTCGGATTTACATTTGCTCACCCCGAAGTCGATGTGACGATCGTTGGAACACAGCGTCCCGGTCACATGAAGTCGAATCTTAAGATGGTCTCAGATCCTATGGGCGTTTCGGACGCCACGGTGACTGACCTACACTCTCGATGGGATAAATTCTCGTCTGGATGGAACCAACGGGGCTAGCTCAGAGGGTTGGTCGCTGCCTACAATAGTTTGCTGTTCGCAAAAACCTCAATCTATTGGGGATTCACCTAAATGGGGGAGTGGCGAAATGGCAGACGCGCATGCCTTAGGAGCATGTGCCTTAACAGGCGTGTGGGTTCGAATCCCACCTTCCCCACCATTTCAACTTTTTTTATCACTGGTCTTACAGCGCGATCGCCAACTTATCGATTGTTTACATTAGCCGTCAATATTGAAGGGACAAAATGACAAAGATCCTAGTAACGCGACGAACATTCACTGAAACTGCCGAAGCGCTACGTGCCAGCGGTGCAGAAGTTGTGATCTGGGAAGACGCCGATTCGCCGACCCAAGACGATTTGCTCGCGGCAGTTGCCGATGTTGATGGAATCTACGCTCACATCACCAACCAGATTGACGGCGAGATCATGGATGCGGCCCCGAATCTCAAAGTTATCGCCGAGTTTGGTGTCGGCTACGACAATATCAACGTTGCAGATGCCAACGAACGTGGCATAGCCGTTTGCAACACACCGGGAGTTCTTTCTGAGAGCACCGCTGACGAAGCATTCGCACTGCTCACAGCAATGGCACGTCGTATCAACGACCTTCCAGCGATGGTCAAGCGCGGCGAGTGGGGGGATTTTGACCCGCTCGCATATCTCGCAACTGACATTCATCATAAAACACTGGGAATAGTTGGGATGGGCAGTATCGGGTCTGAAATGGCAAAACGGGCAGTAGGATTCAGCATGAACGTGCTCTACTACAACCGAAACAGACGTGACGAAGAATTCGGAGCGACTTATGTCGACTCATTCGGAGAACTGCTCGAACGCTCAGATTTTGTATCGCTCCATAATCCGTTGACAACGGAAACAACGAATCTTATGAGCACAGATCAGTTCAAGTTGATGAAGAAGTCGGCGATTCTGATCAACACAACGCGTGGACCAGTTGTCGACCAATCCGCGCTCTACAATGCACTCAAATCTGGCGAGATCGCAGGTGCAGCTCTCGATGTGACTGTGCCGGAGCCGATCCCGGCAGATCACCCGCTTCTAACGCTCGACAACTGCCTCATCATGCCTCATGTCGCCAGCGCAACTGGTGACACCCGAATGAAGATGGCAATGATGACTGTCGAGAATATTCTCGCCGGAATAGCAGGTGAATGGCCCCCATACTGCGTCAACCAGAATGAGATAGCTCACAACGCACGTTTGTAGAGCTAACCCAATCCACC
>CAYTAO010000008.1:44383-48219 GCA_964435915.1 uncultured Dehalococcoidales bacterium | reverse complement strand
TTGTGGGCGGGGCGAAGCGTTCCAGCGGCTCCATGCGAACGTTGCCGAACGTTTTCTCCGTCATCCCTACCTGTTCCCGCTGGGAGCTGGGCTGATAGAACCCCACCCCAGCCCTCTCCATCGCAGGGATAGGGGGCAACGCACTTAGTCATCGAAGAATCCGGTGTCCTCTTCCTTGAGGTACTGTTTCGCCTCGTCAACGCGGAAGGTAATGCCAAGCCCTGGAGTGTCGTTGACAGTGATGTGACTGTCTTTAACTTCGTAAGCATCGATGCCTTCCAGAATGTCAAACCACCAGTTCGGCTTGCCATTTGGCAGCTCGAACGCAATGAAGTTGTCGGGTATCGCTGCTCCCACGTGTACATGAGCTGCGAGACCGATTAGGCCGTCGACCGTGCCGTGCGGTGCCATCTGGATGTTGTGCAAGTCGGCGAACTCGGCGATCCACTTAAGTTCTGAAATTCCACCGACATCCATCGGGTCTGGACCAAGAACATCGACCGCATGCAGCTCGATCAGTTCCTTGAAGCCGTGACGTAGGTACACCTGCTCGCCGGTGTGAATCGGAGTCGATGTGTAAGGAGTCACCTGCAAGAAATAGTCCGGGTGAACGTACGGCGTGTAGTCACCGGTGATCGTATCTTCCATCCACATCAGGTGATACGGCTCGAGCGTCTGGGCAAGTCGGAGCGTGTCCGAGGCGGTAAGACCGGGACCGCAGTCGAGCGCAAGCCCAACTTCATCACCGAGGACTTCTTTCATGGCTATCACGGCTTCGACCGTGATGTTGAATCCCTTTTCGGTTAACACACCACGGTTGCCGTACTTATCTGCCTCCACGTAGTCACCGTAGTAAAAGCCGGGCATGTCCTTCAGCATCGGTGAACCGTGGAAAGCGATCCCTTGTTTGATTATCGAGAAGTTCTGCGGCAGTTCTTTCATCCACTTCATGTTGGCTGCGAAGTCTTCCGGTTGATATCCCTCCAAAGGTGTTCGGATGTTTCCGTTGTAAACACGAACCCTATCGCGAATCTTTCCGCCAAGCAGCTTGTAAACAGGCGCTCCAAGAGCCTTGCCCGCGATGTCCCAGAGTGCGATTTCGATGGCGCTGACACCCGAACCCCAGGGCTTGAATCCACCGACGCGCCTGATCCTGAGCAGCACTCGTTCAACGTCAGTAGGGTCGAGTCCGACGATCATGTTCTTGTAGTACTCGATCTGGTGCCTGAAAAAGACCTGGTTACGCGGAGACTCAGCACCACCGATACCATCGATTCCTTCATCCGTAGTGATCCGAATAACGGGATGATCCCCGATGACTGCGTACTTGACGTCTGTGATTTTCATAAGTTCTCGCCTAGCTTGTTCGCTTGTAATTCGTTTTCGAGATCACAGGATCGCTCGCATTGAATCTTGTTCCAGAAAATAATGCGACGATTTTGGCACTGTTACGGGTAGATGGACAGACCTGCGCCGTGAAGAATGTTTCGAATAATATTCTGGTTCTGAATACTTGACCAGTTGGATAGGGAAGACATGCGCGTAGCAACCTGGCGTGGCGGCAGTGAAATCACAATCGACGAAGTGCCCGATCCAAAACCGGGACCCGGACAACTCGTACTCAAAGTCCATTCGTCTGGAATCTGCGGGACCGATATTCACAAGACGCAAGGCTTGTTTCCGGGCACGCCCCCGGAGGTGCTGGGGCACGAATTCGTCGGATCAGTAGTCGAAATTGGAGAGGGTGTAGATGACTCCCTGTTGGGCAAGATGATCGGATGCACGCTCAACCCGGCATGCGGCGAGTGCCAGGGCTGTCTCACATGGTCAGCAATGCACTGTGAACGCGAGACACGATTTGCCGGTGGGTTTGCCGAGCACGTTCTTGTCGATCACAGGCAGGCGCACATCGTTCCCGATTTGCTAGATCCCGAAACTGCCTCGATGGCCGAGCCGACTGCCTGTGTCGTATCGACTCTCAACATGCTCGGTGACATCAAGGAAGGCTGTGACGCGCTGGTTGTTGGCGGTGGGCTACTCGGCCTGTTGACTGTCGGAGTGCTGAAGCTTCGCGGGGCAGGGCGCGTGATCCTGTCGGAACCCAATGCAAAGCGACTGGCGATGGGCAAGCAATTCGGTGCCGACGTTTTGAATGACCCCACGAAGGACGATCTGTCCGAACTCGTAAAAGATCTAACCAACGGATACGGAGTCAATATCGGTGCCGAAGCCGTTGGTGTGCCGCAACTTGTCGCCAATGTATCTGAACTCATTCGTCCACGGGGTAACCTGGTGCTGGTCGGAGTAAGCCCGCAGGGATCATCACTTCCCATAAATCTTTACGATGTTCACTACAAAGAAATAACCATTAGCGGCGGGTTCGGAGCCGGTGATGCCTTTGGCGAGGCTCTAGAGACGCTATCTAACCTGAATTTTGACGGTGTCGTTAGCGGGCGATTCCCGCTCGAGAAAACCGCAGAAGCAATGGAGATTTCGGCTAGCGGTGCCGGCGTGAAATATATGATCGCCCCGAACGACTAATCGCTATTAGTGCTTCGAATTCAAGTGGCGTGCCGTCCACCGTAGCAGTACTCTGCGTGCTCTAGATAATTCAGACACAATTTTATAAACGCACCGTTGGTGTCGCAAAGGTAATTCATGGCAAAACTATCGGGTGGAGAAGCCCTCATAAAATCACTGGTTCGTGAGGGTGTCGAAGTTGTTTTCGGTCTGCCTGGTGTGCAGATGTACGGAATTGTCGCCGCGTTACGTGATGAACCGAGTATCAAGTTCGTCGTGACGAGGAACGAAACCTCTTCCTCGTATATGGCCGATGGCTATGCTCGGACCACCGGCAAGCCCGGAGTCGTCATGGTAGTTCCGGGTCCCGGCATATACAACGCTGGAGGAGGCCTCTCGACCGCGTTTTCCCGATCGTCACCGATTGTCTTGATCGCCGGTCAAATCCCGCGATCGACGATCGGTAAAAACCTTGGTGGCCTCCACGAAGTAAACGATCAGAAGGAAATCACCAACCCGATCACCAAGTGGCAAAAATTAGTTCTGCGTCCGAACGAAGTTCCCGAGAATATCCACGAAGCTTTCCGGCAAGCGCAGTCCGATCGACCGTCTCCAGTTCACTTTGAGCTACCCCCGGAAACAATGGTTGAACGAGAGGAAGTCGAACTCCTTGAACCGGCACAGATAGTTCGGAAAGTACCAGAACATTCCGTAATCGAGCAGGCTGCAAAGGAAATCACCGCCGCCCGAAAGCCCGTCATTTATGCGGGTGGTGGAATCGCTAGGTCCGATGCAGAAGCTGAACTCGTGGCATTTGCCGAAGCTGCCCAGATTGCTGTAATTACGTCTGCTGGTGGCAAGGGCACAATATCGGAACGGCACCCGCTTGCCCTTGGCGCGTCCCTTGGACCGTCAGGATTGTTGAAGGACTACATCGAAGATGCTGACCTGATCATTGGTATTGGAACGCGTTTTTCGATGAGGACTCAGGCAGGTGGTGGAGGAAGACTGATTCACATTGACGCTGATCCTGAGATGATCGGGCATGTCCACGCAAACAGCCTCGGTGTCATTGGTGATGTGCGGGCTACACTTCCGCTACTTACCCAGGCCTTCGAATCGGCAGGTGGGGGAAACTGGAAATCTCCGGTCGATGAAGTTGCCGATATTCAGCGCAATCTCGATATCAGCGAAGAGGAAATAAATCGTCCACAGGAAGACTACTTACAGGCTCTCCAGCGAGGAGTACCGAGTGACGCAGTAATGATCTTCGGAATGACCCAGCTCGGCTACTACTCACGTCCTCGCTGGATTAC
>CAYTAO010000008.1:0-44373 GCA_964435915.1 uncultured Dehalococcoidales bacterium | reverse complement strand
TGGATTACCGAAACCCCTAAAACGTACATCGACTCCGGCTACTCTGGGAATTTGGGTTTTGCCTTCCCAACCGCACTCGGAGCGAAAGTTGGGAATCCTGACAAGCCTGTTATCTGTGTCTCTGGTGACGGTGGGTTTATGTACAACTCATCCGAAATATCAACCGCCGTCAAGTACGGGATAAACCTCGTGACGGTCATCTATAACGATGGTCACTACGGAAACGTAGCACGGGACCTTGACGATGATTTCGGTGGATCTTACGAAACGGAATTTGTGAATCCCGATTTTGTCGCTCTTGCCGAAGCCTACGGAGCAGTAGGACTTCGAGCTAAGGATCAGTACGACGTCGAGAACGAAATCCCGCAGGCGCTGGCGATGAATAAACCAGTTTTCATCGATGTTCCGGTCAGCCGTGTACCACGACCGAAGCAATGGGCCGCCCGCGCACCGTGGACCAAGCCGCAAGAAGGACTGATCGACTAGGGAAGCGTCCTTTTTGGGTGGTGATTCGTTAGGCAGTAGATGCCTTCACTTACCAATCAGTCGTCAAATGCCATCACATGCGCATATGCCACTGTGAGCCTGTCGAAGAACCGCAGGGGATAACAGAGCCCCATCACAGATCCCTCGACTTCCCTCGGGAAACGAGTTGTGCGCCGTACTCCGGTGCGGAGCGTTACCCCGCTGAACCCATCTCGTGCGGTCTGAGCGCAGCTTCGATTGCGAAGTTGGCCGGCGTTGCGATGCCGTATTCCTTACCCAGTTCAACGACCCTTGCGTTGAGCAACCCAATCTCGATTGGGTTGCCAGCGATTAGATCATGACCCATTGAGCCAATAGTAAACGGTTCACGTCCCTGCGTTGTTGCAAGAATATTCTCGGCGAGACCCTCGGCCAGTCCTACACCAGTGGCACGACCAACAGCTGCGACTTCACTGAGCACCTGTAGGTACATCTCGGTTGACGACTCTTGAGCGAATATCTCGCCAATTCCCTTGCGAGTTAGCGCCGTCATTCCGCTGAGAGCGCTAATGAACGTAAATTTCTCCCAGAGCGCCAGTTCGATATTATCGTGGGACGATGCAGCAAGACCGGCCTCCACACATTGGGCAACAAGATTAGTAACCCTGTACGAAGGCCCACCGCTCATTTCACCTATTACCAGCGTGCCGGGTCCACCACCCTGTGTAACAACTCCGGGTTCAGTAATCTTCGCGGACACCGTGGCAGTGCAGCCGAGGACATGCTCCGCTCCGAACGCCTCGCTAAGCTGCCTCTCGCTGTCGATACCGTTCTGCGTCGAGATGATAATCGTGCCATCCCCAACCAATGCGCTCATTGTTTCGATAGCCGCTTCAGTGCCCCAGCTTTTCACCGCAAATATCACCAGATCCACAACGCCGATAGATGACATGTCGTCCGTAGCCGGAGTCTCGATAAGGAAATCTCCGAGAAGTACCGAGTTCAACTGGAGACCTTGTTTCTTGATCGCTTCAAGATGTGGTCCACGAGCGATCATCGTTACTTCGGCTCCAGCTAGTGCGAGTGCCCCGCCGTAGTACGCGCCCGTTCCGCCAGCGCCTATAACCGCTACTTTTAAGTCCATGTCGCTAAAATTTCCAGTCTCTCAGGGTAAATGAATCGTTCAGGGGGCTATCCTAGGGCAGTCATTCCCTTTAGTGAACAGTTATTATCCGCTTCATGCTTCAACTTCTAATACATAACGCCCGAATAATTGATGGCACCGGATCCCCCTGGTTCCGCGGTGTTGTACTCGTCGACGACAACATACTGACTATAAAACGAGGTGAGATAAATCTCGACGATTACGAACCAGAGCGCGTAATCGACGCAGAAGATAATGTTGTATGCCCCGGATTTGTCGACCTTCACTCACACGCCGGCCTGACCATTCTTGGCGAACCGCACCATGATCCCAAGGTGAGACAGGGTGTAACGACCGAGTTGGTGGGTATCGACGGAATATCTCACGCTCCGTTCAAGACGCGTGAAGAGTTGGAGCGCTACATATGGCTGGATGCCGGACTTAACTGGTACCCGCCCGATCCTGACTGGCTCACAACTCAGGAGCTTCTGAATAAGTACGACGACAAAGTGGCGATTAACATCGCCTACATCCTTGGCAACTCCCCTGTGCGAATCTGGGCGACCGGTTGGAACGACCGACCTGCTACGGAACCCGAAATTAAGAACATGAAGGCCGTTGTTCGTGAATCGATGGAAGAAGGCGCGTGGGGGCTTTCTACAGGACTTGATTACCCTCCCGGCGCGTTCGCATCGACCGAAGAACTGATATCGCTCTCCGAAACGGCTGCGGCGATGGGTGGCTTCTATCACACCCACGCTCGCGCCTCACTGAAGGCAAAAGGCACGTACGCACCATGGGAAGAAGCGGTCGAAATTGGTCGTAAGTCAGGCATTCCCATTCACCTGACGCACTATCGACAACCCAGACAGGGTGAAGGTTCACACCATGACTACCTCGGACTGGTCGAGAATGCTCGTGCCGAGGGAATCGATGTAACTTTCGACTGTTACACATACCCTTACTCTGGCACAACAGTAGCCATTTCACTGCCGTTCTGGGCGAAGGACGGAGGTCCCGAACGAACGATGGCTGCGCTCACTGATCCCGGCGATCGTCATAAGATGAAGAAGGAAATGAACGCCCGTCCCGATATTCAGTCGTTTTGGCGCCACAACTGGCTGCATAATTTTCGTGAACCGCAGAACAAAAAATACGATGGAAAGACGATCTGGGACATCTCTGAAATGCGCGAGCAAAATCCCGCCGATGCATTGTTCGATCTGTTGGTTGAGGAACGACTTGGCATCAGTGAGGTCGGTCTCGGTACGAACCCGCACACGCTGCCAGCGTTTGTATCACACCCCTACGGAATGATCGCGTCCGACTCGATTTTGTTCGGTGAATATCCTAACCCTCGCACCTATGGCTGCTTCCCAGTGGTTCTTGCGGAATTTGTGAGGGCTGAAAAACACCTCAAACTGCCAGAGGCTATTCGAAAAATGACTTCCTTCCCCGCACAGCGGCTTGGACTAAGAGATAGGGGTGTTCTACGGGACGGTTTCAAAGCCGACATTGTTATTTTCGACCCCGATACTGTTCGTACAGATGCCACAAAGGATGATCCGAAGCATTATCCGGTAGGGATCGACTACGTAATCGTGAACGGACAGGTGGTTATCGAGAAGGGTGTCAACACCGGTGCCACTCCCGGCAAAGCACTCCGTCGCGGCCACTAATGTCGGGATCGAACAGCGATTCTGATCAGTCTTCATATTGTCCTGAAGATTCGCAAGGCTGGGCGAGTCTAAACTCAACAGAATGTCGATTTACAAGAAACTGTATGCCGGGCTGGGCGCTGGTGCTGTTGCAGCAATCATCGCCGTACTGACGTCATTGCCGTTACAATCTCCCGACGATATCGTGTTCAACGCGGCGTCGGTCGGATTTGCTTCGTTGATCGTCGGCGCTGTCAGTGGTTTGATCTGGCACTGGACGACAGACGATGATGCGATCAACCGAGCGTACATTGTCGGTTCAACTGTGCTGCTCATACTGGTTCTTATTGTCGCCAGTCTGGCTCAAACCCAGTTCGACGATGCCGTGCTATTTACGGTCCCACTGGCGATTATCGTTGCTGTTGTATCCGCTATCGGTACTCCCTTCGTCGACTCAAACGAGCGATTAGGAAACTGGTCCACAGGAATACTCATAGTAGTTGCCATCGGCCTCAGCCTGGCATTGGCTGGACAGGGTGATCAGGAATCCGGTTCTCTGTCTCTTCCACCACCCCTTTGATCCGATTGAAACACAAATGAATATTCAAAATAAGAACTCGATATTCCTTAAAGCATTACTGGTTGTCGCACTCACGCTATTTGCTTGCGGGAGCGGTGACGAGCCGACCGCAGATCCGCCGTCTGCCACTCCAGTTCCTCCGACATCAACTCCCGATACCCCGACTCAGGAGACGGGTAACACGCCTGAGTCGTTAACGATGACTACCACCGATACGCCTGTGCCTAGTTCGACCAACGGCACGTTTACGGTCGGCGAAGGGTCTGAAGCGACATTCACGGTAAACGAGAAGCTCTCATCACTTCCGCTCCCCAACGATGCGGTGATGCGAACTGGTAAAATTACCGGTGAGATCGATCTTTCAGCTGCAACTGCTTCGTTGGTAATCGATCTGCACAGCTTGAAAAGTGATTCAACAAGACGGGATCGCTACATCAAAAATCGGCTGTTTCCGAGCCAACCCAACGCCAAAATCGAGGTCAATGAGTTCCCCGATATTCCGGAAGAATTTGCCGAAGGTAAGTCTTTCACCTCGAAGGTTATCGCTACAGTAAACGTAAACGGCACCGCTGCCGACATTGAGTTCGATATCGAATCGCGCCTCGATCCAGACCGACTATTGGTACTTGTGAAGGGCGATTTCACCTGGGCCGATTTCGGTATGAGTGCCCCAACGAGCCGAAGTTTTGTCGTGAAGGATGACGTGCACGTCGAAGTTCTCGTCTCGGCAGTGCCTAAATAGTTTGCTGAGATCGTCTCTCGACCGCTGTCGAGCTCGGTCAACAAACTTATGCCGAAGTCGGTGGCAAGCCCGCAAGGAATGTCGGCGGATTGCGGCTACTATTGATATATGTCGCAATCCTCTGTCAGAAATTTCTGCATCATCGCCCATATCGATCACGGCAAGTCGACTCTCGCCGACCGCCTGATCGAACTCACTGGCGCAGTGTCTGAACGAAAGATGACCGCCCAACACCTCGACACTATGGAATTAGAGCGAGAACGCGGTATCACCATTAAGGCGCAGGCAGTTCGGCTCCAGTTCATCGCGAAAGACGGTGTCGATTATCAACTGAACCTTATCGACACTCCGGGCCACGTCGACTTTTCATACGAGGTATCACGCTCGCTCGCCGCCTGTGAAGGTGCATTGCTACTCGTCGATGCTACCCAGGGCATACAGGCCCAGACCATAGCGAACGTTTATCTAGCCCTGGAACACAATCTCGAGATCATCCCGGTTATCAACAAACTCGACATGCCAGCGGCACAGCCCGAGCGCGTATTAACCGAGTTGGAACAAACGTTTGGGTTCGGTAGTCACGAAGTACTGCAGATTTCGGCCAAGACCGGCGATGGAGTATCTGAACTACTTGAACAGATCATAAGCCGGGTTGAACCACCATCAGGTGACATAGACAAACCCTTACGTGCACTGATCTTCGATTCGAAGTACGACCAGTTCAAGGGCGTAGTCGCGTATGTGAGAGCGATGCACGGTGTATTAAAAAGCAGTGAACGCATCCGTTTGATGGGAACGAACACTGAAACTGAAATCCTAGAATCCGGATACTTCAGCCCAGTAATGGAAAAAACAAAAGGATTGCATACCGGGGAAGTAGGATACGTTGCGACCGGCTTAAAAGACGTCAAGGCAGTTCGGGTTGGCGACACGATGACAACCGCCAACGAACCGGCGTCTGAACCCCTTCCCGGTTACGCGGCCCAGAGTCCAATGGTGTTCACTGGGATATTCCCAATAGAGGGTGAAGACTACCCAGAACTTAAAGATGCTCTGGACAAACTCCAACTCAACGACGCTGCCCTCGTATTCGAACCTGAGTCGTCGGCAGCTCTAGGATTCGGATTCAGGTGTGGATTCCTTGGTCTGCTTCACATGGATATTGTTCAGGAGCGACTGGAACGCGAATACGGACTCGGATTGATCGCAACTGCTCCAAGCGTGAGTTACGAAGTGATCTTGAAAGGTGACGAGTCGATCACAATCGATAATCCTTCGAAGCTGCCTGAGAATCACGCATATGATGAAATTCGTGAACCGTGGGTGAATATCACAATCGTTTCGCCGGCGCGCTACATCGGACCAATAATGGAGTTGGTTACGACCAAGCGCGGCGAATACAAAAAAATGGAGTATCTCGAGTCGATTGCGACTCAGGATTCCGACACCGAAACGGCTGCGAACCACGACGCCCGCGTGTTGCTCGAATACGACATTCCACTCTCGGAGATTCTTGTCGACTTCCACGATAAGTTGAAATCTGGCACTCAGGGCTACGCATCGATGGACTACTCAATAATCGACAACCGTGCCGCCGATCTCGTTAAACTTGATGTTCTTGTAAACCATGAACCAGTCGATGCGCTTTCGATGATCACTCACCGAGATGAGGCGGCGTCATACGGTCGTGTATTAACCTCGAAGCTAAAAGAACTGATTCCTCGACAGATGTTCGCGGTGCCTATTCAGGCAGCTATCGGCGGCAAGATCGTTGCTCGTACCAACGTCAAAGCTCTGCGCAAGAACGTTCTGGCGAAGTGCTACGGCGGTGACGTCACTCGAAAGCGCAAACTTCTGGAACAACAGAAGAAGGGCAAGAAACGTCGGATGAAGATGGTCGGGTCGATTGAAGTACCACAGGAAGCGTTTATGGCGGTTCTGTCACTCGACTAACGTCGAACTCGCGCTCAGAATGACCGGCTCATGACGTCTTCGCCTTCTCCGACCCCTTCCGTGTCACGCCCTTCTGGCGCGTTCGCCGCGGTAACGTACCCGCAGTTTCGACGCGTCTGGGTGGCGTCGGTCGTTTTTTCAATCGGTAACTGGGGTGAGAGACTTGCAACCGGTTGGGTGGTTTTGAATGAAACCAACAATGTATTTCTAACGGCTGCGACCTTCGCTGTGCGTCAGGCACCCCAGCTCATTGCTGCCCCTATTGGAGGAGCGATTTCAGACAGATTCTCACGTGGGAAAATCCTGTTTCTCGCCGGGGTATACAAGTTGATAATCCTGTCGATTCTGGCGTTCATCGCTGCTAACGGACTGGAACCCTTGTGGTTAGTTTTCGTAATCTTGGCTTTCTCGGGTATTGGGCATTCATTCGAGATTCCATCAATACAGGGAATGGTTACAGGGTCAGTTCCGCGCGACGTCAGAATGAACGCAGTTGCTGTTCAGTCTACTGGCATGCGTGCGGTTGGTGCACTTGGTGCGCTGGTCGCCGGTTTTGCAATCGACAGCTTCGGAGTACCGGCAACATTGGTCGCATCAGGGCTATTTTTCACTTTAGGTGGAACAATCGCACTTATCGTGAATCAGGGTGCAGTAACTAGCGTTGCACAGCAGACGGGATCCGTTGTGCATGACGTCATTGAAGGCCTCAAATTGATGACTCGATTGCCAATTGTGAGAATGATTCTCATTACGGCGGTGCTGGTAGAAATCTTTGGATTCGCCTACGGAGCGATCATGCCAGCAGTTGCACGAGAGGCCCTCGCGGTTGACGTAACTGGACTTGGAATGCTCACAATGATGGCTGGCATCGGCTCAGTAGTTGGCTCTGCATTTCTGATGGCGCTTGGTAATTTCTCTCGAAAAGGCCTGCTGCTAATCGCGATTGCCATTTCATACGGTACATTCGTTGCAACGTTCTCGGCATCTGGCTCGTACATGATCGCCCTCATACTAATCATGGGTGTCGGAGCGTCGGCCGCAGCGTTCGATGCCATGCAGTGGACTCTGCTTCAATTGAATGTTCCCGACGAGATGCGCGGACGGGCGGTTGGGGCATGGGTGTTCGCCATCGGCTTCGGGTGGATAGGGCACCTTGGCCTGGGTGCAGTCGGCGAAGCCGTCGGAGTTCAGTGGGCACTTGCGGCCGCAGGACTTTCGGTGATCGCTACCGGACTCGTAGCTCTTGCTGCGTCAAAAGGTCTACGGCGTATGTGATGACCTGCAAACGGCATCAACACAAAAGCCCATCCTGAGGACCTCTATGAAGGCAGACGAGCCACAGTGACTATGTAAAACACTCCGCTCCTCGCCCCACCATCATTCTGAAGTCGTTTCAGGACCTTTATCGACATGGAGAAAACCTGTCGATCCCTCAATTGACGAATCCCGGTAGGTCATCGGGCTTAATATCTCTGAAATGGAAGCTAATTTTTGGTGTGGAGGTTATGAATTAAATTCAGGATGACGGAGGCCGATAGCCGTTCTACTCTGCCAGCGTACGTCTCACAACCTCTGACAGTTCCGGATCCTGCTTGGCAACGTGAATTGCTGCTTCCAACATCCCACCGGGATTGCCTGTGTCAGCATGAAACCCCGAAATCTTGTGTGCATGAATAGGGCTGTTTCCGAGTAACGAAGCGATCGCATCAGTGATCTGAATCTCACCTCCAGCACCTGAACACTCCTTTGCAAGATATTCAAACACATCGTTGTCGAGAACGTATCGAGCGACTATCGCAAGATTGCTCGGAGCATTTTCCAGTGCAGGTTTTTCGATCATCGTATCGACCAAATAAACACCCGAGCTGATCTCTTCACCACCAACAATGCCCTTCGTGTGAACGATTTCGTCCAAGGCTTCGGCCACAGCGATCACGGAGCCGCCATGCTCTCGATAAACCTGCAACAACTGTTTAGTAGCTGAAACATTATGGATGATCACATCGTCAGGGAAGATAACCACAAAAGGCTCGCCATCACAAAACTCTCGTGCCTGATAAATGGCGTGTCCGGGCCCGTTCGGCTCGTGCTGGTACACAGTCGTCACGTTTGCCAGAGAAGCGATTTCGAGCTGGCTTTCGAGAAGTTTGTCGCGACCACGATCTCGTAGTTCTTTTTCAAGTACGGCCTGGTTCCCGAAGTAGTCAGCAACCGACTCCATACCCGGAGACATTACAATCGCGATATCAGTGACCCCGGCCTCGGCAGCTTCACGAACGGCATATTCGATTACGGGCACGTTCAATACCGGCAGCAGCGGCTTCGGTACCGTTCGAGTGACGGGTAGGAATCTCGTTCCTAGCCCACCTACAGGAATGACAGCCTTGGTAACGACTGGATATTCGGTGTTTGGATTGGACATGTTGGGATTTTAGCGGTAATTCTGACCTTATTCGTGCCGAAATCTAACGGTATTCTGGCGACTATTTGATAACTCGGTAGTACGATTAGGGTGATCGTGCTAGGTGGGGCGGTAGCGGTGCCCTGTACTCGCAATCCGCTATAGCGAGACTGAATACCCCGTCGAGACTGTTCGCATGTGGCCGCTAGAGTCAGTATTTAGATGTTGATAGTCTGGTCCTGCGCGGCGAGGCCTCGTGAACTCCGTCAGGACCGGAAGGTAGCAGCGGTAAGCGAATACCCTCGGGTGCCGTGGGAACGCCGGGCTAGAGTCGGTACTGGGATCTATGCTTCATGCAGCTGGCGACACGGGGTTGCACGGTCATATTTTCATGCCTCTAAAGATGATCATGCCTGCAGTATCAGATATGCACTCTCGACAGGCACTTTACAAGGGTTGGGTTCGATGACCCCACAACGACTGGGTCAGCATTTCCTTGAAGACACGACGGTGATCGACGCGATCATCGACGCGGCAGATCTACATTTTGAGGATACCGTCGTTGAAGTAGGACCCGGGCGCGGCGCTCTGACCGACGATCTTGTCGAACGCGCAGGTCGGGTTCTTCTTCTCGAATACGATACCGGTCTGGCCGATCGACTTGCATACAAGTTCGAATCAAACCCCAACGTTCGAGTGTTGAACGTCGACGCCCGTGATTTTGGATCTGACCTCGATCCATGGCTTTCTGAATATGATTACAAGGTCGTGGCGAATCTGCCGTATTACGCCGCCAATCCGATCACACGAAACTTTTTGGAGTCGACTCGCAAGCCAACCTTGATGATGATCATGGTGCAACGTGAAGTTGCCAACGACATGGCTGCTGAACCAGGTGATATGAGTCTGTTATCTCTCGCCGTGCAGGTCTACTCGACCGCGGAACACGTGGTCGATGCTCCCCCCGAGTGCTTCAACCCGCCGCCTAAAGTTCACTCATCGGTATTGAAACTGACCCCGTCAGTTGGAATGCGATTGAAGTTCGAATCGCCTGACGATTTCTTCAAATTGGCGCGAGGTGGATTCAAAAGTCCACGTAAACAGCTGCACAACTCTCTTTCAGACGGCCTGTTCATCCCGCTCGAAGATGCCCGATCACTCGTTGAAAAAACTGGATTCGAAACATCACGTAGACCGGCAACGCTTTCATTGAACGACTGGCAGGTGTTGTACGACGTGTGGGTCGAGGCGGGGCGACCCGCCCAAGTGCAAGGCTCGGCGCGTAGAAAGCGACAGAGTCGACGAAGTGAGTAGCACCACTCGTGTCGAGGAAAAGGCATACGCCAAGATCAATCTCACTCTCGAGATTCTCGGAAAGCGTAGAGACGGATATCACAACCTCGCGTCTATTATGCAGACGGTTGACCTGTTCGACTACTTGACTATCTCAGAAGCCGAAAACATTGTTGTCACGTGCGAAAACGATCAGATCACCTCGGAAGTAAATCTTGCGACCAAAGCGGCGAACGTTCTTAAACATCGAACTGGAGTTACAAACGGCGCAAAGATCACTATCGAAAAGAACATCCCGGTATCGGCTGGACTCGGCGGTGGTTCCGCAGACGCAGCGGCAACCCTGCGCGGATTGAATAAGCTGTGGAAGGTAGGACTATCGTTTGATGAATTGACAGAAATTGCGGCCGAAATCGGGTCTGATGTGCCATTTCTCGTTCGTGGTGGTACCTCGCTAGTGCAGGGCAGAGGTGAGGATGTAACCCCGATCACCGCTGCAACAATTCCGAAAATTCTGATCCTGACTCCGGAAGTCACTTTAAAAAACCCAACCGCCAAAACAGCTTCGGTCTTTTCCCATGTGAACGAATTTATGTTCACTCCTGGCAATCTGACTCATAAGTTGGCGGCTAGGAGTTGTTCCGGTGGTGATTGTCCACCGGAGTTATTCTTCAACCAGTTAAGCAACATCGCAGAATCGCTCTTCCCGGGGTGGAATTCTGAACGGGACCAACTTATGGCACTTGGAGCAAGAGACGTGATGCTGTGTGGTGCTGGTCCTTCAATGTTCACTATTCCGCCCTCAAAAGAACTCGGAACCGCGTGGCATCTGCTGCTCACGACAGTTCACGGCAAGAACGCATTCCTTACGGATCTGTCTCGTACTTTCACAGAAAATCCGGAAAGAACGGTGTCCTAAGTGGAAGAACCGCTACGCACTCTGGTGGCCGGGATGATTAGCGGTGGTCTGATGGGTATGATCTCAGTCGGGCATCTTGCGCTCGTACTCGTCTTCAATCCACCGCAATCCCTGAAAAATCATGCTGCCGAGTCGAACGTTACGAAACTAATCACCATTACTTCGATCGTGACGTACCTGAGTTGGAACGTACTCGCCATATTCATGGCTTTTGCCGCGCAGGCTTTGCTAACTGGAAACGACCCGCACGTATCAGTCGCACCCAGTCCGGCTTACCTGTTTGTTGTCATATTTATGACTCTGTTCTTGGCCATCCCGGTCTTCGTCTTTTTTCGGGATCGAAAAAACCACCTGGTCGGTGAACTGGCTCTGTTCATATGCGTCTTCGGATTCATAATCCCTAACATGGTCGTTGCCGTCCAGTACGGTTAAATTCACCGTTCAACGAACATACATCTCAGACCAAGCTGGCTAAACTGGCAGGAATTTCCTAAGACGTGGTTTTTACTGCTGTCGTCGACCCTGCCGAATTCCAGAAAAGGTCAATGAATTTATGCCTACGGTTCCAACCAACCGATTCGAGAACAGGTTTGACGGCAAAGTCGTTCTGTTAACCGGATCCGCCGCTGCATCGAAGAACGAACTGATGGGATTCGGTGGTGCGACGGCCTGGAGATTCCTTGAAGAGGGTGGACGGGGCATTGTGATAACCGATGTTCAAGACGAGGTTGGCGAACTCTCGGCCCAGCAACTCCGAGACGCTGGCCATGACGCCATCTACATGCATCTCGACGTAACTGAAGAAGATGAGTGGACTACCGTAGTCGATGCCACCATGAAGCACTTCGGGCGACTCGATATTCTGGTGAATATCGCAGGAATTCTCGATCCTAAATCTATTATCGATATTGAAACCGCTGTCTGGAAGAAGACGATGGAGATCAGTACGGTCGGTATTTTCCTTGGAACGCGTGCTGTCGCCAGTCGGATTGAACAATCCGGCGGTGGTTCGATCATCAACCTTGCATCCATGGCCGCAAAACAGGGCTCAGGCGCCTACGGTTCGGCGTACTCGTTTTCACGCGGCGGTATGCTCAACTTCACCATGTCGTCAGCACTTCAGTTGGCGAGCATGGGCATCAGGGTGAATACTATCTTGCCAGGATGGGTTCACACCCCGTTTACCGACTACTTGTACCGCGATCCCGAGCAGAGCAAGTTCCGTACGGATCGCGTGCCCCTTGGTCGCTGGGGTGAGCCAGAAGACATCGCTGCAGGAATCCTGTTCCTCGCGTCCGATGATGCGTCGTACATGACCGGAGCAGAACTGCTTATGGACGGCGGAGTAAGCGCTGGCTCGGTTAGACCAGCAAATCCGAGGAACGACGAGTAGACGCAAGTAGTCCCCTATCCACCAATAACCGATCTCCCGATCGTAGCGACGTGGAGCAGAGGGACCGTAGGTTGTGCGAGGATGCGGGGAAATGCCCGGCGAGCGACTTTACCAGACCCCTCGACGACCTTCGGGGAATCGGAACCGGTTGTAGGCTGTAGTCGCTCAACCACCTGCTTTAGTGCGTATGCGTCGTGCCGTCGGCGTGTGTATGCGGCATCTTTTTTTCGACCGCTCCAATCGCGTCGGTGAACACTTTACGAATAGTCGCGTGACGCTCAGCATCAGCCCGAGTCGCAAGCGTATCAAGCCATTCAACTCCACCTTGCATCGTCGTAATCAGATACTCCCCGAGCGCAGCGGCGAAAACATCAGTTCGTCCAGCTTTCACATACACGGCTGAAGTGTGGGCGGCGAAGTTCACCGGCCACACATGCCATGCCACGTGATTGCTTACTGCCCGAGCCGTTATCCAACCGCTGCCCGTTAGATCGATCGATTCGTCGATAGCCAGCATCTTTTCTCCCTTCTTCGATGAAACCTGTGCGATTACCTTGCTGTTGAACACGATCTCGAGCTTGTTGATAGGCATCACACAGGTCGCTGTTGCCGTGACATGCACAGAACCACCCGACTCGGGCAACGTCAGTTCGTCACCGGGACGCAGCCCTTCGACCGTGAAGTCCATCATCGGACCGCTGGTCGTGTAAGTACGTCCTGCTCGCACCGCGTCGCTCCACGATACGTGCGACAGTTCATCGTCGCCGATGTATGCGTAGGTTCGTACTCCGCCGACTGGCATACCTGCCGACATCTTGTCGGTTCCGCCGACAGCCGGGATACGATATCCACAACTCATCAGCCTGTACCACTCGTGAACGGCGAACGTGTCCATGGTTGGTGCATGGAAATCTCGGATTTCAAGACCATCGGCTTTGCCTAGAACCACCTCAGCAATCACCTCTGAGTGCGGGAACGGGAAGTGAGGAATAATGGCCAGGCCGCCTTTTTCGTGCGCCTCGTCAGCCCACTCGCTCATCGCTCGAGTGGTTGGATCACCGATGTAGCCCTCGGGTGGACCACTAGTCGACATCGGGAATATTGGCGATCCGGTCGCACCCATCAGGCTAATGTGGCCCAGAAAATGCTGTCGATTCTCGCTGCCGACCCAAACGATCGTCTCCTCCGAAGACGAGCCTGATACCTCGCCGGTCAAGTCGCCCACATTCGTGTACAGATCACCCCATTGAGCAGCCAGCAAATTGATCACGTTGATGTCTTCGGCAGCTGCCTCAAGGTGAGCTGTTTCAGGTGTCAGGAAGTGGGTGTGCGTGTCCGCAGTTACCCATCCTGAAGCACGTAAATGTGAATTGCGGTCGAGAGTAATTTCCAACTCTCGCTGACCCGGCTTGATGATTAACTTCTGGCGAATAGGTTGAAATTCAAAGCCCTTCGAAACCTCGACATACACATCCCCAACTGGAAGCTCGCCCTGGAAAGTTCCGTCTACATAGGCGTACGGTGTATCGCCAAGCAGCAAGTCGGCCCCGTAGTCCTCGAACCAGTTGTCGTTTACTTCGTGCGTGTGACCGTAAGGGGGGAAGTAGCGGCCGTCCGGAGCGCGGAAGTGGATACGAGCGGCCGTCGGTTTGCCCGTACTCGAATCGGTAATTTTGCCGTGAACCCAGGTGCGTTCTGAAGTAAGAACGCTCGCGCTAAGATTCCCGTTCGTCACTTTGCCCGTTTCCAGCAGCGAGCGAATATCGAGATCATCTCCATCGACCGACAGTGTCGCATCTGCGGATGCCGTTAAATCTATTGAAGCAACTGACTTCGGATTGTCTTCCGACTCCCCCCAACCTTTCACCGGATTCGCAAGCCATGCTTCTCCATCGAAGCTCTGGATATCCTGCTGGCGGGCAATAACACCAAGATCAACATTCACATCGAGATCATCAGCTGATTTACCGTTTGCATCGATCTGAATAGTCTCGAGTGGCTGGTGGCGAAGAGGATGATCCTGTCCACTGAAGACGGTGATTGCTCCGATAGCGAAGGCAGCAGCTCCCGTGGGCTCGATGCGTAAAGAAGCGATATTTTTCGATGAGTCGGGTAATTCCAGCGCATAAATTGTCCATGACGCCGGTGGATTTGCTCTACCTTCACGATCATTACTTGCAGACGTTCGGCCATCAATTGGCAGATCCCCGACCATCACGCCGGTTTGCCACCTGCCCCACGCGTTGTTCGGGTAGGGTCCGCGCTTTGGCATACTGCTCGGCGCCTGATGCTGGCGCGACGAGAATCCACTCTGCATTCGAGTCTGCACCTGGTTGATTTCGAACCTTCGACGGATTGCCTGGCGATGCTCGGAACCGTCGTCGTACAAGACAACATAGTCAGCAATATGCTCACCGGGAGCGGTAACCACGGGGGATAAGTAATCAGAAGCCTGTCCCGCGACGGTAGTAGAGGCCCTCTCGTCACAAAAATGTGCGAACACGACATGAGAACCTGAAACGCCAATCGAGACGTCTACACTCGATGCATCGACCAGAACAATCAGGTCGTTTCCCGAAGTAGCAAGGTCGAACGGCACACCCCAGAACGATTGCGATCCCGCAGGCAGTTGAGAAAGGGACGCTGCAGTCTTCGCTCCCCAGTAATGGCTGTCGTCTCGTGACGCATTGAGACTTGACGAAAGAGAAATAGATGAAAATTTCGACATCGAAACAATTCCGTTCAGAAAATGAAAGCGTTAGATGGGAATGATGCGCCAGTGCGTTAAAGCAAACAAGCCCCGGACTACCCCAGGGCTTGTCAACGTTTGATTATTTATTAATCGAGGGCTTGAACCTGTGACTTCACTTCATCGAATGGAGGAAGGTCGGAAGGAACATCCGAAAGCCATTTCCACGCAATGTTGCCGTCGGCTCCAACTACGAATACAGATCGACGGGCTGCTGTGTATCCGCTCATTCCAGCGAAGTCGGGCCATGCGACGTCGTAATCATTGATCGTCGTCTGCTGGTAGTCACTGAGGATCGGGAAGCTAATGTTGTTCGCATCGCGGAACGCACCGTTGGCGAAGCGTCCATCGATTGATACTGCGACCACTTGTGCTCCAACCGCTGAATACTCAGTCAGTGAATCTCGGAAGGTACAAAGCTCTTCGGCACAAACACCACTAAACGCAGCTGGGAAGAACGCAATTACAGCCGTTTTCCCTGTGAGGCTACTCGAGTCAAATTCATTGCCGTCAGTATCGAGCAATGTGAAGGCTGGTGCCTTGGAACCTATTTCACCGGACATATAAAACCCCTATTCATGCGTAATAACTCAAAAATACCCCGGCAAATTATGCCACCGACAAGTCTAGATGGACATAGCCAACTTGATAATCCCGTCTTTTCGCAGACGATACATCTCAAAAGCTTCTTGTGCGTCTTCAAATGTTACATCATGAGTTTTTAGCACTCCGGGGTCGATCCACCCACGCTCTTTCAGCGCCACGATATCCCGTATTTCCCGAATCGGCTCGTGTGTGGCAGCGATGACAGTAGCATTCAGTTGAATGTTTTTGACCATCCATTTCCGGTGATCAAAACTTACGTTCGTTGGGTCTACCAGACTGAAAGAAATGATCTGTCCTTCGTCCCGCACAAGATCAATCGCAACACTAAGGCCATCCGGATCGCCGCTGGCATCAACGACGACATCGAACATTCGACTGTCAGTGATGTCGGTTGCTGCCTCGATCGTGTCTTCATTGGAAGCATTGATCGTGTGAGTGGCCCCAAGCTCCATGGATTTCCGGCAACGGTACTCTTCGAGATCTATCCCAACGATCTGCTGTGCACCCTGTCTTTCGGCAATCATTGTGAATGTGAGCCCGATACCGCCCTGTCCGATTACTGCGATCTTACCGCCCATTGGGTTACCCCAGCGTCTTGCCGAGTAGAGAGCCGTTCCCGAGTGCTGGCACATCACCCACTCCGACAGGTCACCCCATTCTGGAAGTTTGATGAGCTTGTCTCGAGTTTGAACTACCTGTTCCTGCATGCCGGCTACCTCGTTCGGGATAACGATTACTCGTTGACCTTCTTTGTAGTCGGAGTCTCTGCTTTCGACAACAACGCCAGCGCATTCATGCATTGGAGCACCGGGTACGAACGGGTAGTCCTCTTCCGGTAATTCAGCGTCGTACTCAAGGTAGATGTCGCTGCCGCAGATAGAGAGGGTTTCAAGTTTTATTTGAACCTCTCCGTCGTTCAGAGGTCCCGGCTCTGGAACATCGAGAAATTCTATTTTTCGACGCGCTACTACTCTGGCTGCTTTCAATTCATCCCTCTAATTCGTCGCTGACCGGTTTGGCGATTTGAAAATTACAGAAACATCGATTCCCAGGCATCGATGTTGTTTTCGACACGCAATTCTAACCCCTTTGCGGCGTATACTCGGCGACCATCTGGTCCAATTTATTCAGAGTCCTTTCGAAGGTAAACCAAAGTTCTTGAAGATCAATTTCATCGAAACTGTGCGAGTCAGTGACCCCCATGACGTTATCTGGGTGCGAATCCATACGGATACTGGCCTGATAGGTCTCGGTGTAACCTTGTATGCCTCGTAATCCGTCGTATCGGCCTTTCACGTTCACTTTGCGCCACTGGTGGTTGGCCGTGATCCCTTCGCAATAGAACGGCATTGGCTGAACATGTTCCGATTATCTGATCACGCCGGGTTCGGTGGGGCCGAGCTGAGGGCATTGTCAGCAATCGATATGGCGTTGTGGGACATCAAAGGACAGTGGGCGGGCGTTCCTGTGTACGAACTGCTAGGTGGCGCCGTCCGCAAGAAAATTCGCGTTTACGCCACTGGAGCACCTTTCGAAGGCTGCGGTGAATTGGCAAAGGAGTTGATTGATGACGGAATGATCGCCATGAAGATGGGACCAACGATTACCGTCGCAACACCGTCTGAAGGCCAGTATTTAGCTCCGAAAGAGCTTGATAGGGTTCTGAAGCCGTTTAGAGACGTGCGAGATGCGGTAGGAAACGATATTAAGATCGCCAACGATGGACACGGAAAGTGGAATCTTCCAGTAGCGATACAGATAGCGAAAGCAATGGAACCACTTGACATCATGTGGCAGGAAGATTTGATGCCGTTGCTTAATCCCGACGCCCTCCGTCAACTACAAGACGCCACGAGTACTCCGGTTTGTATCTCAGAACGCCTGTTAACGCGGTGGCAACTGCGAGAGTTTATCGAGAATGGTGCTGCTCAGATCGTTATGCCAGACCTGATCTGGACGGGTGGAATCAGCGAAACCCATCGAATTGCCGTAATGGCATCGGCACACCAAGTTCCACTTGCGCCACACGATGCAACCGGCCCCGTCAATATCTTTGCCTGCGCGCACATCTGCATGAACTCTCCGAACGCCATGATCATGGAGCACGTCCGCCCATATTTATACGGCTGGTACGCAGATTTCGTTGATCCACTCCCACCAATCGAGCACGGATGGCTTCACGCACCGCAAAATCCGGGAATCGGAACACGCCTGAGACCAGAAGTGTTTGAACGTCCTGACGTTGAACTTCGGGTGAGCGATGAATCGATCATGATATCCGGCATGAACGATGAGGGCTGGGCTGGCGATGCCAACTTTTCTAACGAAATGTGGACTGAGATGGAAGAGATAATGGACTTCCGATCTCAGGGCTCTCCAATCGCTGAGAGGCTGACTACCGGCGTAGGTGACTCTCCAACCGGCGTTCCTGGCGGCGGTATAGCTAATTGGAACCAGGACGATGATTCGTCTGAAGATTCAGGTGACGAACAATGATCATCTCCAAGATCGAGACGATTAGGATCGGGCAGTTACCTGATCTGATCTTCGTCCAGATTCATACCGATACAGGATTCATTGGCTTGGGTGAAACCTGGTACAGCGCGTCAACTGTCGAGTCGGCTATCCACGATCACTTTGGCCCATTGCTCATTGGCCGCGATCCTGCGGAAATCGAACGCCACTGGCAGACAATGTTCAGACTTTCAGATCATGCCGGGTACGGTGGTGCTGAACTGCGTGCAATCTCAGCAATCGACGTGGCTCTCTGGGATATCAAGGGTCAGGCGCTCCAGATGCCAATCTACGAGATCATCGGTGGTGCCACCAGACATCGAGTCAGGATCTACAACACTCTCGGGGTTTACGGCGATATCACCGATGGCTACGACGTGTGGACTGATCCGGTAGGCGTCGCACAGCGTCTACTCGATCAAGGCATCACAGGGATGAAGATGTCACCAACTGATTTCATTGCACGGGAGTCAGATGGCCAGATCCTGTTTCAGGACGATCTCGATTGGGCACTACGGCCTTTACGAGAAATCCGTGACAGTCTGGGCATGGAGATCGAAATAGCGAACGATGCGCACGCAAAGTGGAATCTCCCAAACGCAATCAAGAGCGTTCGGGAAATGGAACCTCTGCGCCCAATGTGGCACGAGGAATTGATCTCGCCACTGAATGAGAAATCCCACGAACGCCTACAGGCAGCAACGTCTACCCCGATAGCTGCGGCGGAACGACTTATGACTCGTTACCAGCACAGACGCTTTATCGAATCTCCAGCCGCGAGAATCTCCATGCCCGACCTGACCTGGACAGGTGGAATATCTGAGGTTAATAAGATCGCGATACTTGCGTCTGCGCACCAGATGCCTATTGCCCCTCACGATTGCGTGGGTCCGGTTAATATGCTCGCCTGCGCTCATGTCGCTATGGCGACGCCGAACGTGATGATCATGGAATACAACAGGGCAATGCACCTAGGCTGGTATCGTGACTTCATCGAGCCCGATTTCGTGATAGAAGACGGCTTCCTGATAGCACCCACTGAACCCGGGCTTGGAACTCGACTAAAGAGTTCGGTGAAAGACCGGAAGGACGTCAGCGTTAGCACGAGCAACGAAAAAGCCGAAGCTTGGCTGATGTCTAGCAGGCGCTACACCTACCCACCGCCAGATCTACAGAAAAAGTTCATAAACAGCACGGATCGACGGCGGGCGGGATCGGAAGCCGTCTATTACGACTAATATCGGTTCAACATCAGATCAATATAGTCGACCAACTCCAAGAAACAGCACATGACCAATAATTCGAGTAATAAAAGAATCATCTTCATCGGCGCAGGAGCTGTCGGGTCGTATCTCGGTGGGTGGCTATCTCACACCGGCCACTATGTGACGATGGTCGACATGTGGGATAAGCAGGTCGAGACGATTCGTGAGAACGGACTTCAAGTCAAAGGTCCACACGATTCATTCGTAGCTCATCCGGCCATGTACCACCTTCATGAAAACGAGTTAGTCGCACGAGAAGATCAGTTCGATATCGGGTTCGTAGCAGTCAAGGCATACGACACCGCGTGGGCAGCGACATTCGTCGATAAGTACGTGAACCCAGATGGCTATATCGTTTCGTCACAAAATACATGGACAGATCCTGCAATGGCAGCAGCAGTCGGGGCCGAAAGAGCCGTAGGCCTAGTCATGTCCAGCATTTCGGTAGCCATGTGGGAGGCTGGAACGGTCGAGCGACCAGGTGACACGCGCCGGCGAGATCACGGTCATATCGTGTTCAGGGCCGGCAATCACGATGGAAGCGATAGCCCGCGACTCCACGAACTAATCGAAATACTCGACCCGATCGACGGTGGAAAAGTTACAACGAATCTCTGGGGCGAACGGTGGGCAAAACTCGGCCAGAACTCAATGGGCAACCCCGTCGCAGCCTCAAGTGGCATGGGGATGGCTGATCTCAATAAGCACGCCCGCGGCCGAGAGTTACAAATTCGCCTTGCACAGGAGTGTGCTGCGGTGGGATTAGCTCTTGGACACAACGTTGAGAATTTTGGCGGCAAGACGGCTAAGGAATGGTCCGAGGCTTCCAAAGGCGATGTGTTCGCGCAACTCGACGCCGAACTGGCCGAGAAATCTTCAGGGGCTAACTGGCGACCCTCGATGGCACAAGATGTGGTTAAGGGCCGACCAACCGAGATTTACCAGATGAACGGATTCGTCTGCCAGCAGGGCGCTATGGTCGGAATCGAGACCCCTGTCAATGCCGCTATCACTGATGTAATCCGTGCGATAGATGCCGGTGAACTTGAGTCAGGATTCGACAACGTCGAACTCACCTTGAAATCTGCCGGCTACTAATCGCCAGCCTTTTGGTCCGGCATTGGATCAATAAACCAATTCATAACAAAGGGTTTCCGGTAGAGTCGGAGCCATGTCGCTGTGTCATAAAAAAGTTACCAACCAGACGAGACCAATCATAGATAATTGCCCGGTATAAACGAAGACACACTAATAGCGCTCGACCTTGAAACGACAGGTATCAACGCCAAATCCGATCACATCATTGAGGTCGGAGCGGTCAAGTTCGTGGGCAGTGAGAAAGTGGACACGTTCAGTGCTCTGGTGAATCCTCATCGGAGACTATCGAGCTTTATCGTTGGGCTGACCGGCATCTCTCAGCCCGAGGTTGATGAAGCCCCCGACTGGGATGAAATCAAACCGGCGGTTGCAGAGTTCATTTCAGGAGTTCCGATCATTGGTCATAACGTGGGCTTCGATGCGTCGTTCCTACGTTCTCACGATGTTAAACCAGACGGCCTGTACGACACGATGTCGATGGCCGAAATCGCCCTCCCGGCAGGTCCTGAGTACAGTCTTGGTCGTCTTTCACAGAGATTTGGGTTCTTGCACGACAACCCTCATCGAGCGTTGTCAGATGCACTTGCCACTAGAGATCTGTTTCAGCATCTGCTCGGGATAATAGAAGGTTTCGACCGCTCGGTACTTGAACAGATCAAGTTGCTGGGTGACAAGGCGAATACTCCACTGGCAGCTCTCGTTGGAAGGCTCCTTGCATCCGGCGAATCACCACATCTACCAACAAGCGACAGCCTGATCGGCATAGATCTTAAAGAGCTCTCGTTACGCCTTCGATCAGCAAGAATAATCCCCTCCGTCGAACCACATAAGGACGACCATAACGAGCGCGATAACAAGGACATGTCGGTCGTCATCGAAGAAATATTCGGCGAAGGCGGCGCACTCGAAAAGTCACTATCAGGGTTCGAATCACGCCCTGAACAGGTCGAGATGGCGAAGGCCGTTGGCGAGGCGATCGAAACCAGCGAACACCTAGTTGTTGAAGCAGGTACCGGCGTCGGAAAATCACTGGCATACCTGATTCCTTCCGTGCTCCACGCAATTCGGACAGGCGCAAGGGTCGTCATCTCAACTAACACGATTAATCTGCAAGAGCAGTTGATCGACAAGGACGTCGGCATTGCCTCGGATGCGATATCAGAGTTTGGTGAACCGACCGGCAATCTGCAGGCTGCTCAGCTCAAGGGCAGGGCGAACTATTTGTGCTTCAAACGATGGCAAAACGCTGTTCTGACCACCGAACCAAATGACGTCGAGTCCAAGCTCCTGTCAAAGCTTCTCGTCTGGCTCCGCGACACTGAAACCGGTGATCGCAGCGAGTTGGCGCTTGGCCGTCTAACTCCTATGTTCAGTCGCTTCTCCGCTCAAGGAGCGATGATGTGTCCGTCGAATGAAGGACCATGTTTTTTGCGTAAAGCCCGAAACCAGGCGAACGCGTCGAACGTGGTGGTTATCAACCACGCGCTGTTAATGTCGGATATAGCGATGGGAGGCGGACTTCTGCCCGAACACGATGTATTGATTATTGACGAGGCGCACCATCTCGAATCTGCCGCCACAAGCTATCTTGGCTTTTCTGTGAATCAATTCCAGTTGGAGAACGAGCTACGACAACTCACAGGCCCTCGTGGAATTCTCGCTAAGTTAGCAACGGTTATATCGAAAGGCGTGGTCAGTGCGCTGGATCGAACGGCCAACATAGCCCTTCAAGCAACTGAAGCTGTCGAAGCCGCTATCCAGAACTCAGCAACGATGTTTGATATAGCCACTGAGATCGCTGCGACCGCCGCAAAAGGATCTCAACAGCAGTCAGAGGTACGATTGACCAGTACGGTACGTGTCCAACCGGTTTGGAGTGATCAGGAGATAGCCTGGGAGAACGCCAACGCCCGGCTACTTGAGGTTTCTGAACACCTTGTTCAACTGTGCGAGCAGGCTAGCGCTACCAAGGACAGTTCTGCCGAGGGACTGGTACTTGATGCCTACTCGGTAAAAGATTCGATAGAGACCGCGGTTTCTTCGCTTCGAGAAGCGATCCCGGAACCGTGGGACGAAAGTGTTTACTGGCTTCGAGCGCAGTCAGGCAATCGCGGAACTAACATCAACGGAGCGCCTCTCGATGTTTCCGGAAAACTGAATGAGGCTCTTTTCAGCTCCGATAAAACTGTGATCCTCACCGGAGCGACAGTTGCGTACGAAAAGAACTTAGAGCGATTCCGCAAGTCGATCGGTCTTGAGACCGGAGTCGATCTTGTTCTCGGATCACCGTACGACTATAAAAAGAACACACTTATCGTAGTTCCCGAAGATATGCCAGCTCCAGGTGATACCGGATTCGCAAATGCGACCGCCGATGTGCTTGTCGATATCGCCAGATCAAGTGCCGGGCGCGTACTCGCTCTGTTCACTTCGATATCCGCACTCGACAACGCACGCAAAGCGATCTCATCGGTTCTGGGCCAACAGGGGATTCGAGTGATCGCTCAGGGCGCCGACGGCTCACCAGCCCGAATCATGCGAATGCTCGCCGAAGAAGGTCCGACCATCGCGTTGGGAACAAGTAGCCTCTGGGAGGGTGTTGACCTGCAGGGTGCCTCACTCGACGCACTGGTGATGGCGAGATTGCCATTTCCGGTACCTTCCGACCCGATTGTCGCTGCTAGAAGCGAACAATTTGAAGATGGTTTCACCGAGTACAGTATTCCAGAGGCAGTACAACGCTTCCGACAGGGATTTGGACGCCTTATACGATCACGAACTGATCGGGGTGTGTTTGTGATTCTTGATAACAGAATTGTGACTAAAAACTACGGTGTGAAATTCCAGAGTTCATTGCCACCATGCACTGTTCGCCGAGTGAGTACAGAGCGTCTGTTCCCATTGTTGGAAAGCTGGCGAAACGGGACCTTCAAGTGACAACTTCTGATAACGGCACAATGACCGCAAACTCCATCTTTCTCTCTGTCGGCTACGTCGATATCGAGGCAACCCTTGACGGAGGACAGGCCTTTCGATGGTGGCCGACTAATGCCGATTCCGGTGAAGATAGTGGCTATCGAGGTGTTGTTGGTCGACGCGTGGTAAACGTCTATGAAGCTGATGGCGGCTTACTTGTCACACCGGTCGACGGTAAAGGACCAGACGGCCTGAACCATGCGATGCTGGAGTACCTCGGGCAGGATCAGGATCTTGAAGGTTTTCGGAATCGATTCGAAGATGATCCATGTCTTGGCCCTGCTCTTCGTGGTTTTTCCGGATTACGTGTCCTCCGGCAGGATCCGTGGGAATGTCTGTTCAGCTTCATCACTTCGAGCACATCGAACATACCCAGAATAAAGTTGAACGTCAGTTCAGTTGCTAGGCATCTCGGCTATTCGATCGGATCAGAGGAACATGACGTCACATTCCCAGAACCAGAAGTTGTAGCCGAGGCTGGTGAACAATTCCTACGTGATTTGGGTTTTGGGTTTCGAGCGAAGTACCTGGCACCAGCTGCTGAGGCTGTGTCGTCTGGTCGCTTGCCGCTTTTTGATCTTCGAGAAGCAAGTTATTCGGAAGCCAGAGAAGCACTAATCAAACTCCACGGTGTTGGTGAAAAAGTGGCCGATTGCGTCCTTGCTTTTTCTCTGGACAAACCCGATTCGTTCATTGTCGACCGTCATATTCTCAGGGCATTGCACAAGTGGTACGACGTACCTGAGAAGGCCAGCCTAACCTACGCTGCTGACTGGGCACGTGACTATTTTGGCGACCACGCAGTACTTGCGAACCAATATATGTTCCACCGTGAGCGTCTATCGCGACGTGCATCTGAATGGGGTGGCACCCACGTTGAACGTGCGTTGCCGGAAGACGGGAACTAGTCTCACATGTATCTGGACAATGAGCCTGTTGTTACTTTGTTAGAAAGCCGGGAAGTCGGCTTTTTACGAGTTCAAGTTCTTCCTGCCTGGATTTCACCTGACCGTCCAACCTTGAGTGTCGAACGATCTCTAGCAACTGCCCGATCGTTGGGCCCTGTGGAATTCCTATCTCAAGTAGATCGCCACCTGATATCTCCGGTTTAACGAATCTCAGAGTCTCGACGTAATCGACAAGACGACCTCTGCGAGGCAAGGTCGGTCCTGCTTCGATATATGCTCGAATTGAAGCGAGTGGGATGTCCCTTAGTATTTCTACAACTTCACTGGGACGTAAGTCAGTCTGATCAAGCATAGTGACAGTCTTCGCCAGTTCGGCGTTTCCGAGGATCGAATCCCCCCAATCTGAAGCGTCAGAAATGCGCTTTACTGTCTGTTTTGCCTCATCCTCATTTAGCCCAAAAGTTGCCAGAGCGAGCAGGTCCTGAATATCAGATGAGAGCCTTCCGTCTTCCGCCAGTTCTTCGAGTAACTGAAGGGCTCTCGTACCGATCCTCAATCCAGGGCTAATCGCACCCAAGATCCCCAACTCTTCACACACCAGAAGCGAATCAACCCTTGTATGTTCGTTGAGGATTAGTTCGAATTCGTTGCGAATGCGAGTACCACTGAGTTGGTCTATGTTTTGAAGCGATTCTGAGATCAAATCTTTGGTTCGAGGATCTATAGGGAATCCGAGTCTTGTCGAATAGCGAACGGCGCGAAAGATGCGAGTCGGATCATCGATGAAGCTCGAATCATGCAACACTTTGATGCGTTTTCGCATGATGTCGCCGAACCCGTTCGAGGGATCCACGAGGTTCCCCCAATCACGTTCCGACAGCAAAATTGCCATCGAATTGACCGTGAAGTCGCGTCGATTCAGGTCATCTTCAATAGACGCGGGGGAAACTTTGGGAAGGGCAGCCGGTTCGAGATAGGTCTCGAAACGTGCTGTCACGATATCAATAGAACAAATGCCCTCAATGGAACCGCTAGTATCGATCTTGAAAGTCAGGAATTGCGACTCCGTAGGTACCGGTGCTCCGGTACGAGAAGCAAATTCGGCAGCAAAGGCACTTGCATCACCTACAACTGAGAGATCAATATCACCCGGTTCCCGACCAAAAATCAGGTCACGTACGATGCCGCCTACGACGCAAACACTCTCGACGTCGTCGAGCTCTTCGCCGATCTCCCTGCACAGCTCAAAGACTTTGCGGTATTCGTCAGAAGATTTCGATGTAAGTAGTTGAGCTAAGTTTGGCATCTGAGGTTATTTGGTATCCAGAGGTGAATACTAAGCGTAATTGACGAATCTTCGCCCCAATGATTCGATGTGGCATTGCTAGAATCTGAGAGGTGATGTGAGGGACTAGCGAAGGAATGTATGGAAATTATGCAATCAAATTCTGCAACAGAGTCGGTCAAAATTGATGTGTTCATCGATTACACCTGACCGTGGGTGCGTCAGGCTGGTATTTGGCTGGCCAGGGTAAAAGAAGAGTTGGGCGAGGACCTGGAAATCAACTGGCGTAGCTTTGCGTTGGAACAGGTCAACTCCAAAGAGGGCGACGACTGGAAAGCCTGGGAGCAGGGTGACACGTACGTTAGCCGGGGATTATGGCCTCTCCGAGGCGGTGTCGCAGCCCGTGCTCAGGGAACCGATGCCCACAACGAATACATGGAAAAACTTCTCAACGCCAAGCACGTCGAGCGCGAAGACGTTCGTACCCGGGAATCAATTATCTATATCGCTGTTACAGCCGGACTCGATGTTGAAGAGTTCACCCGTGTGATAGACGATCCGTCGACACTCACGAGGATCGGAGAAGATCACGAGGTAGCCCTTGAATATGGCGTGTTTGGTACACCGACGTTCGTGTTCGAAGACGGTACTGCTGCGTTCTTGAAAATGTTCACCCCACCCGAAGATGAATCGCTGAGCGCGTTCAATGATTTCATGAGCATTGCAAGCAGCAGGAAGTACTTTGGCGAACTCAAACGACCACAACCACCCTGGCCACGTGGTTCGAAAGATTAACGACAGTTGCCGATATCCCCACTAGAACCGGAACAACTCGACGCCGCTGAAGACGCTCTGAACACTAAATTCAGGGATAGGAAAGTGCTGATGCTTGCACTGACTCATCAGTCGTACGCGAACGAGCACCCCGATGTTCCACCAGTATCGAATGAACGTCTGGAATTCCTCGGCGACTCTATCGTGGGCATGATTGTCGCCGACCGAATGTTTAGCGGAGCACCGGATTTATCCGAAGGTGATTTGACGGTCAGGCGCTCACAGGTTATACGGCGGGAAACACTGGCGTTGGCAGCTAAATCGATCGGTCTCGGGCAGTGGTTGGTTATGGGCAAGGGAGAAGCTGGTGCGGGTGGTGCAGAAAGAACATCGAACCTCGCGGACACTTTCGAAGCAATTGTCGGGGCTGTGTACGTCGATCGAGGGTACCGACAGGCCCGTTCCTTCGTGAACCGCTGTTTAGGCAGGTACGTAGAAGATGCGCTTCGAACAGAAACCCGTAAGGATCCAAAATCGTTACTACAGGAATATCTACAGGGCGACGGTAGCGAACCACCTCAGTATCAACTAATTTCAAAATCTGGCCCACCAGATGATCTCGTATTTACCATTGAGGTTGTTATCGATTCACAATCACTTGCGACCGGCACTGGATCGAGAAAAATCGATGCCGAGCGTGAAGCTGCAAGTCGCGCACTAGAACTTCTCAAAACTACTTAACCGGCACACAAGGCTGGCTCACAAAAGAAGAAAGAGGAACCGACGCTGTTCGGGGTATTTAAAAAGAGAGAAAAAACCACTGAAAGTTCACAGAAAACTGGTACGGCATGGTGGAGTCGGCTTTCTGGAATTTTCAGTCGCTCGAACATCGACGATGATTTCTGGGATGAACTGGAAGAGGCTCTCGTCATCTCAGATGTCGGCGTGAATACGACAATGGCACTGATAGATCATCTTCGAGACATTGTCGACGATGAGTCTCTAAAGGAACCGGGTCAAGTTAGAACCCACATGCGAATCCTGATCTCTGAGATGCTGTCCGACAGTTCTGGTGTTGATCCGATACCCGATGGTGAGCCAGTTGTTTTGCTCGTTGTCGGAGTGAATGGGGCAGGCAAGACCACGTCGATCGCTAAACTGGTCGATGTCGCAAAAAAAGAAGGTCAGAACGTGATGCTCGCTGCTGCCGACACTTTTAGGGCAGGGGCGATAGAACAGATCAAGATCTGGGGGGATCGACTGGATGTCCCGGTTATATCTCAACAGGCCGGAAGCGATCCGGGTGCGGTTGCATTCGACGCGATAAACTCAGCACGAGCCCGAGAGGTGGATTTGTTGTTAATCGATACAGCCGGTCGACTCCACACGACTCATAATCTAATGGAAGAACTCCGTAAGGTTCATGGCATCGTAGAAAAAAACAGCCAGGGTTTTACCATTAGGGTGCTGCTGGTGATCGACGGTACAACGGGGCAAAATGGCCTGATTCAGGCTAAATCGTTCACCGAGGCGGTTAAGTGCAACGGTGTTTTTCTCACGAAACTCGACGGCACGGCTAAAGGCGGTGTGGCTCTGGCGATAACCGGTGAGTTAGGTTTACCCATCTGGTTTATCGGCACTGGTGAAAAATCGTCAGATATGTCTGCATTCGATGCCGAGGCGTTTGCGGGAGCGCTGCTTCCAGAGAGCGTCAACTAACCAACCATTCTCATCCCGACCGTTTCGGCGACTTTACACAATCAATGCAGCAAGCTTTCGCAACACTCCTAACTGTCGAGCTAATTGGGCTTGCGGCATTCCCACTTGTGGCACGTGCGTTCCCAGTTTTGGCCGACAGGGGATGGGCGATATCGAAACCCGTTGGAATTTTGCTTATCGCAACTGCAGTATGGCTGATCTCGTACACACGCCTCATTCCAAATGCACCGCTAACGTGGTGGGCACTTCTGGGATTGCTTTCACTGGTAAGCATCTGGCTGCTTCGATCTGATTGGCAACAACTTCACAAGTCGCTTTACCGTCGATGGAGAATCATTGTCACCATCGAAGTGATATTCCTCGTGTTTTTCCTGATTTTTCTTTTGATGCGAGCATTTGATCCCGCTGCATCAGGTACCGAAAAGCCGATGGACTTGATGATGCTCAACGGTGTCACGAGCTCCGAATATGCTCCACCGGATGACCCCTGGCTTGCCGGTGAGCCAATTGCGTACTACTACTTCGGTTACTGGATGTACGGCGGCGTAAATGCCATGGCAGGGACTGTACCCTCAGTTGCTTTCAATGTTGGCATCGCTTTAGTTGCGGGACTTGCAGCGTCGGTCTCCGCTTCGTTTGTTGTGTTTCTTGTAAGACGAGATGGTGCCCGTGAGAAGGTGTCTCTGGTTGCTGGCGGAGTATCCGCAGTTCTGTTGTTGCTGATGTCTAATCTCGCAGGTCTATGGACCGTTCTCGATATCACCAAAATCGCCCCCGGTTCGCTGTTGGATTGGTATCACGGCAATGAATACGACCGTATTGTCAATATTGCGACGTGGCGACCCGACGATTTCTGGTGGTGGTGGAAAAGTTCTAGAATCACGAATTCATTCAATGCTGAAGGTGCCGATCTCGACTTCACTATTCAGGAATTCCCTTTCTTCAGTATCCTTCTTGGCGACTTTCACCCACATTTGATGTCAATACCGTTCGTACTTACGGGGATAACGGTTTTGACGGCCCTTTTCATTGCGAATCGATCAATTTCGCTCTTGTCATTACGAAGGAATATCCCGGCCACAGTGATTGCGGCACTTGTGATCGGATCTTCTGGATTCATCAACTTTTGGGATGTAGGCCTGCTGCTACTGCTATCGACCGGACTGGTTATTGCTGCATGGATTGCCAGACGAAGATATGGCCTAAAACAGTTGATTGCCGCGGCGCTCCCGCTTGCTGCGTTATGGGCTATCGGTACGTTAATTTATTCATCGTTTTATTTTGGAAACGCCGAGAGTCAGGTCCAGTGGCCACCACTTGCGCCGGTGAGATATGGATCCCGCCTCATCCACTTTATTTCGATTTGGCTTCCCTTGATGATTATTACCGCACCTGTGGCTGTATTGCTCACCAGCAAATACACCGCACGTCTGGCGACGCGTGTTCGCAGAGAAACGGGCATATCACAATCGGAACGAAACCTCATCTGGCGTCCGGCATGGATAATCGGGGTGGCGCTTGTTGCCATCCCCTGGCTTATATGGGTTGTGACTCACATCCTGTTCAACGACGACGCATTCATTACAGACGTGATTACGCGAATGCCCGTGACCGGACTTTTAGGGTTGTTTTCAGCAACCCTGATTGCTGCGGTTATAACGCGTGCGAGACGCGGAGCTGACGACGGTGCACACTATGTCCTGATCTTGTATGCCCTTGCCGTTTATCTGCTGTTCGCAGCAGAATTGTTCTTTGTTCACGATCTCTTCGGCAACCGTATGAACACGGTATTCAAGTTCTACTATCAGGCGTGGATCGTACTCTCGATGGTCGGTGGCTACGGCGCATATGTTTGGTGGAAGCATCACCCAACGCTTGTAGGCATAGCCAAATGGGGAAGTAGAACCGCTATCGGTGTAGTGACCGTAATAATTATCAGTTCACTCTACTTTCCTGTTGCTTCGGCCGTGTCGAAAACCGATGCTTCAGGGCTTGGACCCGATTTGGACGGATTGAGCTTCATGAAGGCCCGAGATGAGGATGAATTGAACGTGATCAGGGATATTTCTAAAATTTCTGAACCCGATGACGTTCTTGTTGAAGCAGTTGGCGGAAGCTACTCAGAATACGCTCGGATATCCGGATCGACTGGTGTTCCTACCCCGCTGGGTTGGGAATTCCACGAAAAACAATGGCATGGAAATACGGATCTGCTTTCTGATCGAAAGTCCGATGTCGAAACGTTATACACAACCGACGATCGAACTGAATTGGATGAAATTATCGACAAATATTCGCTCACCATGGTGGTGGTAGGTCCTCGGGAAAGATCGACCTACGGCAACATCGACATGACATTGTTCGATACGATTGGTGACCGCATAATCGTGCACGGCTTCTATACCGTATTCAGCATTTATAAGTGACCGTTGACCACAGAAGACACCGCAACAGATCAATTGTCAGCCACGTCTGCCTCTGCCGAAGGCTCATGGGTCGACGGACGCTGGGTGATGGGCGACAGCGGTGCACGTAGCGAATCGAACCTGCGAGCCCAGTCTCGAAGTTTCGACTCATCGAAAACATCTCGCGGCATAACGATTCCGTTCCGGATCGAATGGTCGATATACGCTGGCTTGTTGCTCGTGGCACTGGCAATGCGACTCTACGACCTAGGTGGTCGGGCAGTTCATCACGATGAGAGTCTCCACGGGTACTTCGGATATCAACTATTTACCGGCTCCAATTACGACCACAATCCACTGATGCACGGAATGTTCCTGTTCCAGTCAGTTGCAACGTCCTTTTTCTTTGTGGGCGACAGTGAGTTCTCACTCCGGTTACCGATGGCGCTATTCGGGACAGGGCTTGTACTTGTTCCACTGATCCTGAAGCCGCGCATCGGGCAGGTCGGAGCGCTTATTGCGGCGGTGCTTCTGGCATTTTCACCTTCTCTGCTTTACTACAGCCGTTTCGCGCGTAACGACATATTCATGGCTGTATTTACTCTCGCACTGGTTGGTGTGATGTGGCGATACATCGATGAACGAAAGAACCGATGGCTCTACATTGGTGCGGCCCTGATCGCAATCGGATTCGCTACGAAAGAGACTCAATACATAGTTATTGCATTGCTCGGAGCGTTTCTCTTCACCCAGGTTTGGAGAGAATTACGTGATTGGATCTACGCGAGACGATCACTGAACGAATTCACCCCATCAGCATCATTCTTAATTTTGCTAGTGGTGTTGAGCTTGCCCGTGACTGCGGCCAGCGTTGCTTTGTTCCAGAGTGCACTCGGTATTACTTTGGCAGCTCCAGACGGACTACCGGGTGTTGCGACTGGAAGCCCGAACGGCGACGGATGGTACATAGCGATCGGCTTAAGTTCTGCGTTTCTTGCGGCTGCACTCGCATTGGGTTGGTACTGGAATAGAAAGGTCTTCCTTGTAGTCTTTGGAATTTTTGCTCTGGTATTCGTGCTCTTGTTTTCCAATTTCGGGTCGAACATTGCAGGTGTTGGCAGTGGAGCATGGCAATCGCTTGGCTACTGGCTGGCTCAACAAGAAGTCGCCCGCGGGAGCCAGCCATGGTACTACTACTTCACAATCGGCGCGATTTACGAATTCCTGCCGTTTATCATTGCGGTCACAGCTCTTTTTTACTACGTCTTCAAATCAGGTATTCGCCCCTGGATATTGATTGCACTGGTGGCACTAGGCATGGTCGCACTGGCCAACAACAGTGCGAGCTTCGAGAAAGATTTGGTTAGAGATAAGGATGTCCTCACCAATTTAGGCATACTGGCGCTACTGGTCGTATACGGATCATTTGCAGCTATTCCGTTCGTTCTGAAAACCTCGAAATTCAACAAATTTCTCTTCTTTTGGACCATTGGAACATTCATCACCTACACACATGCCGGCGAGAAAATGCCGTGGCTACTCGTAAACGTCGTTCTGCCCGCGATAATTCTTGCTGCCAGCGTGTTGAACGACGTCGTGATGTCGATCGAGTGGCGTAAAGCATGGCGTAATCAGGCTGGACTGGCCCTAATAGGAGTGCCAATCTTCTACATGTTGTTGTGGAAACTTGCCTTACATGATCTGGGTGAAGGAGGTGCTCAATTCGCAGCTGCGTGGTCGATACTTGCGATCCTCGGACTTCTTCTTCTTGGCCTACAGTTGCTGGCAAGTCGAATTGGACGTAATCAGGCACTGAGTATTGCCGCTCTGATATCAATTGTTTTGCTATTCGGATTTACATTCAGAGCTGGCTGGGTTGCCAGTTTTCAGAACGGTGACGTCCCCAGAGAAATGCTCGTTTATACTCAGACGTCCCCCGATCTGCACGCCCTTGCAAAAGAGATCGAACGCACCGCTGAGCTCAACGGGGACAGGTTCGAGATCAAATTAGCGATCGACACAAGGGACGCCTATGCATGGCCGTGGCAGTGGTACCTGCGAAAGTACACCGAGGTCGTTTTCACTGATCACACATCGGACGATATAACCGTTGGTGAGGATCGGGTTATTGCAGTCATCAACGAACACAACAGCGCCAAGACAATCACCGAGTTACCTGATGGTTTCTCGGAAGGGCGCAGGTTTGTGCACCGGTGGTGGTTCCCTGAAAATTATCGAAATCTCGAACCCGGTATTTTCTTCAACACGCTGGTGGATCGCGAACGTTGGGCTGGTTCAGTAGACTACTTCCTGTACAGAAATATTTCCGAACCGCTTGGGACTATCGATTCGTTCGTTTATTTCTCCGACGAGGTACCTCTCGTCCCCGCGAAATAAACTGAATGAGCCTCTCCCAGTGGTTAACGAACAGTTTCCTCGAAGTTAAATGACAATAAAAGCACTTCATTTTTATGGGCAATAAAGCCTTCTGGTTCGGCGCAATCTGCAGTGCGGTGTTTCTCGTAGTGTTTATCGTCTCGTTCGTTGATTTCGATACGATTGGCGATGTGCTGGGTGAAGCCAATTACGTCTATGTACTTCCTTCACTGGTGTTTTACTTTGTCGCCGTCTGGTTCCGTGCTGCTCGATGGAAGTTCTTACTTCGTCCCCTGATTGGAAAGCCAACTAAAAGCATCTACGCGGTAGTAGTTGTTGGTTACATGGCGAACAATCTGATCCCCGTTCGAATCGGTGAAGTCATTCGCTCCTACTATCTCAGCCTTCGAGAATCGTGTTCAGCAACTGCCGTATTCGGCACAGTGGCAGTGGAGCGCGCAGCCGACGTTCTGGCTCTACTGTTTTTCCTCGCCGCTGCCGGCCTGATGGGAACGATCGGTGTTGAACGCGCAGTTGGCGATATCTCATCCGACATTCCCGGTGGCGCATTAGTACTGGCACTCGTCGCTCTTCTGCCATTTGTAGCGGTACTAACCGTAGTGATTATCATCTCGACGGCCAGTTCGCAGACGGTCCTCGGTTGGCTCGACAGCATGATGTTTATGATCGGCGGTGGCATTCGAAGTAGGCTTCTTGGTATTGTCGAGCGATTACTTGAAGGGCTGACAGTAGTCAGTTCACCCATAGACTTAGCAAAAGTATTCGCATGGTCGATTACGGTCTGGGGCTCGGAAGCTGTGATGTACTACCTGATTGCACAGGGGTTTGATCTTCGTCCAGTATTTGATAGCAACATGGAATTTATTGCAGCGATCCTGGTGTTCACCGCAGCTGGGAATCTGGCCGGAGTGCTCCCTTCGACCGCTGGAAGCTGGGGACCATTCGACTTCTTCGGAGCAGCAGCACTGGTTGCACTCGGTGTTGGACAGGACGTTGCGGCGGCATACGCATTGACCGTTCATGTAGCTCTCTGGGTGCCACCAACGGTTGTTGGAGCAGTTTTGCTGGTCCTAGACGGAAGTTCACTTTCGAAATTGATGAAGGGCGCTCGAAAGTCCGATCAATCGATCTTGGGAGAGAGTTCTTCGACATGAAAATTGGGATTATTGGCGCAGGAGCAGCAGGTCTTGCAGCAGCCCTCGATCTCTCTGGTAAAAACCATAAAGTCGTAGTCTACGAATCCGCTCCGTTCATTGGTGGTCAGGCGTCAACTATTCCAGTCGGAGGCGGCCCACTTGAACGTGGTTACCACCACCTGTTCACCTATGATGCCGCTATTCTTGATTTGATGACCGATCTCGGAATTAACGACGCGATGAAGTGGTATCCGTCGCGTGTTGGAACCTACACCTCTGGCAAGGTCTATAAGACCACCACTGCCCTCGATCTACTTCGCTTTGGTGCCATACCGTTTTCGGAACGAATCAAACTTGGACTCTTCGCATTGAAAGTAGGTCGGATCAAGGATTGGCGCGATCTCGAAAGTGAGACCGCTGACTACTGGCTTGGCGAACGCCTTGGCGGTGCCGCATATGAAAAGGTCTGGGCCCCTCTTCTGAAGGGCAAGTTTGGCGAGTACTACGACAAAATAGGAATGCCATGGTTTTGGTCGAAAATTCAGACGCGGTTGGCTTCTCGTCAGGGCATACGAGGTCGTGAGGTGCTGGGCTATCCGGACGGCAGTTTTGACACGGTATTCAACAGGTTGAAGAGTGTGATCGAATCGAATGGCGGTGCGATTAACATCTCGACACCGGTGACGAAAGTCGAGGTTGTCGACGGTGTGGCCAAAGCGCTGGTCGCAAAGCCCGAGACTGGTGACGAAATACGCGAGGAATTCGACTGCATACTCTCAACTGTCCCCTCATTCTCGTTTCCGGATCTCGTTGATCTACCTGACGACTACAAAAAACGCCTGACCGATGTTCACTATCTTGCAGCAGTGGTGATAGTGCTTGAATTAACTCAACCGCTAACCAGTTACTACTGGATGAATATTGCCGACTCCGACGTGCCGTTTCTGGGCCTGATCGAGCACACAAATATGCTGCCAAAAGCTTGGTACGGCGGCCGTAACATTCTCTACCTGACCAACTATCTCGATCGCGCTGATCCGGTTTACAGCATGTCGCAGGACGAACTTCTCGACCTGTACCTACCGCATCTGACCAAGTTCAATCCAGATTTCAAAAAGTCCTGGATAAAGTCCATACACTACAATTCGTTGAGTGCCGCACAGCCAATTATTCCCACCAACTATTCGGAAGCTATCCCGGATCACAGAACACCAGTTCAACGGCTTTATCTCGCGAACACAACACAGATATATCCTGAAGATCGTGGCACGAACTACAGCTTCAAGATGGGACGTGAGATGGCAGCAATGATTCTGGAGGACGCTCAACAAAGTTGGACCAACTGGAATTAAACTCTGGTGGTCTTCTGGCACCCAGCGACAAACTATTTAGGATTGGAATAACTTACTGATGGGACATCTCGATGGTCAGGTAGCAATCATCACCGGTGCGGGTACAGGTATTGGACGTGAAGCGGCTCTGATGTTCGCTTATGAAGGCGCAAATCTTATATTGACTGGACGGCGTATCGAACCGCTCAACGAAGTAGTAGCACTGATCGAATCGAAGGGCGGTACGGCTGTCGCAAAATCAGTGGACATAGAAGACGGTGATGCAGCAGCAGCCCTCGGCACATGGACGCTAGCAGAGTTCGGCCAGGTCGACGTACTCGTGAACAACGCGGGTCACAGTTCACGCGCTCGGTCGATCCGACATGTTGGCACCGAAGAGTGGGACAGTGTTTTCAAGGTGAACGTTGAGGGTGTCTACCGGCTTACGCAGTCGGTTGTTGGATCGATGATCGAACGTGGGGGTGGAACAGTCATCACCGTATCTTCGATGGCAGCAATCCGACCCGGACTTCTCGGTGGATCTGCTTACAGCGCAGCAAAGGCCGCCTCATACAACATGATGCGCGGTATCAACTCCGAGCTAAATGTCAGGGGAATCCGTGCATCTACCATCCTGCCAGCAGAAGTCGACACGCCGATTCTCAACAACCGTCCGCTTAACCCCGATGCGGCAGCTCGTGCCACGATGATGATGCCCGAAGATGTAGCGAAGGCAATACTACTATGCGCGACACTTCCGGGGCGGACCGTAATCGAAGAAATCGTGATGTCACCGACGACACCGAGAGATCATTCGCGTGACCTCGAAGCCGCAGCCAGAGCCGGTTCTTCAGAGGAATAACGCGGCGGCTACAGATTTAACTGGTTCGAAAATTCTCCTGCATCTGAGTGAAATAGAAGTCCTGCCAGCACGACTCGTACCCCTCGGCTCGCCCAACGGGTATGTTCCAGTGCTTCAATGTGAGAAGAGTGCGGTCAGGTACCTTTGCGAAGGGTATGCAACGGACGAATCGGAGGCCTGTACCCTCGAATTGAGAAGTACGCCATGTCAGGAGAATTCGCCGAGCACCCTCAAGTTTGGGGTTGATGCCATTGACCTATCCATCGTGCGCCATTAAGTTTCCAGCAACCTCATTTGATGCAGAAGCTGGCGACTGTGTCATCTCGCTATGCTGTTCGCTATTCAACCAAGAGTTACAAACGCCTTATGGTGATGCAGAGAACTCGGTTGAAACCGTGAATCGATTTATAAAGATATCGATCTGTTACTTATAGAAGACAGCAGATTAACGTTTTCTCTCGTTAGAAACCAAATCTGGGTCTGCACCTGTCCACGTATCTCGGTACTGGACTCGCCGGTCGCCACGCTCACCAACTACGTCGAACACCGGAGATTCATGTCCGCCCCAATGAAAGTGATGACCCGGTTCATCAGTAACTTCTACAGTTAGGTCCGAGCGATCAAACACGTCTTTGCGCAGCCTCGTACCAAGTCCCGGTCCCTCGGGTGCAAGAAGATAACCGTCTTCGACCTTGATATCGACCTCCAGAACTTTGTCGTACCAGCCGCCTGTTCCGTAAAACGCCCGGCAGGTTTCCATCAGAAAAACATTCGGGGCATTCATAGAAATATGAGCGCACGCAAACACGTTGACCGGGCCAGTCATATCGTGGGGTGCGACTGGGCGTTGCTCGACCTCGGCCATGGTGCAAATTTTCTTTGTTTCCGTAATGCCACCGGTCCAGATCAGGTCTGGCATCACAACTTCTGCAGCTCCAGCTTTCAAATACTCGCGCCATTGGTACTTGCCAATGAGCCGTTCGGAAACACACACCGGCGCTTCTATTTCGTCGGCCAGGCGCAGATGGCTATCAACATTAGTAGGTTGAATCAACTCCTCTTGCCACATCATGTCGAGATGATCCATCGCTTTACCGATCTTGATCGCTGAGTTGAGATTCCATCGACCGTGACCATCATTGGCAACCTCCAACTGATCACCAACCGCCGCCCGAATGTCCTTGACGGGCTTAATGAGCAGCTTCATGTCTTCGTTCGAGATGTGTGTGCCGCGGTTGATATCTGCGAACTGATCGGTAAACGCCCATTTCATAGCTGTGATGCCATCGTCGAGTAGGCTCTTTGCCAGTGTTCCGGCATCTACGATTGCCATCTCCATGTCTTTGTTTTCGCCGTACTGTCCGGTCGTGTTGTAAGTACGAATACGGGTGCGGCATGCACCGCCAAGCATGTTGTATATCGGCGGGCCAGCAACTTGTCCGGAGATGTCCCACAGAGCGATGTCGATTGCTGAAATCGCCCGGGCCTCAGCGCCCGCGTAGCCGTAGGCGTTTGCCATGTCGAACATATCTCGCCAATGTCGCTCGATCGCCAGCGGATCTTTCCCAATGAGCATTGGGGCGAACATCTCGTGTACACAACCTGCAACAGCACGTGGGCCAAAGAACGTTTCTCCAAGCCCAATGTGGCCCGAGTCGGTCTTCACCTGGATCCAGATGATTGCCGGGAATTCTTCGAGCTGAATGGTTTCGATTGACGTGATCTTCACGATAAGACTCCGAATTGAGATGACGATTGTCGGCGAGCCGCCGTATTCTATTCAGCATATCCAAGCAATGTGAGGAGACCCGTTGACGAAGAGCATCACCGAACGACTGGCGCAGTGTTACACCGGAGCTGTCTACGACGTCATGCGGGGGATTGGGCATCCAAATTGCACCCTCCCGCATGACATTCGACCGCTCGACGATACGTTGACTCTGGCAGGGCCAGCGTGGACCTGTAGCGGTCGAATCGACGAGTCGATTTCGAATGATGATTCTTTGATGAGTTGGACCGGTCTGCTGAGCAAAGCACCTTCAAGCACAGTGCTGGTATGCCAGCCGAACGACTCGACAATCGCTCATATGGGCGAGCTTTCGGCAGAAACCCTGAAACACCGAGGGGTTCTCGGTTACATAGTCGATGGCGGGAACAGAGACTCCGATTTCATTAGGAAGCTTGAGTGGCCGCTATTTTTTCGGTACTACACGCCAAGGGACGTAGTAGGCAGTTGGTGCGTTGAATCGATGGGAGAACCGATCGTTATCGGCGACGTTGAGATAATCAGCGGCGATTGGATTCTTGCCGATATAGATGGTGTGGTGGTTATACCCCAGTCTCTAATAGAGACAGTGCTCGATAAGACCGAGCAAATCATGTCGACAGAGAGTGAACTCAGGACCATGATTTTGAACGGGATGGACCCGCAGGAAGCTTATAAAAAATACCGCCTGTTTTGAACATGGAAATTCCACAGGAATTTCATTGTGTGGTTTAATGACCTCTGCTACGATTGTGATTCGGTTCTCGAAGTCGAAATACTTACTATTTTGTTGAGGTTAAGTTGACAACTGCTGACACTAAGCAGCGTTCAAAATTGCGTGAGCAGATTCGGCAAATCCTGAACTCTCAGGAACAACCAACGATCACTGTACTATCGTCGCTAATTGCGGTGCAGGACTCTATTCACCATCTGCCTGACGAAGCCATCAAAGAAACGGCGACGTTCTGCGGATCGACCATTAACGAAGTGTGGAGTGTTGCTTCGTTCTACACGAACTTCAGATTCACTGCACCCGGTGAGAAAACACTGGATGTATGCTGGGGGCCGTCGTGCCACATACTCGGTGCGCAGCAGGTTCTTGATTCGGTGCAAGCGGTGCTCGAAATCAAGGAAGAGGGCGAAAGCCCCGACGGCAAAGTTACCTTGAAGTACAACACGTGCCTTGGCGCATGCGCTCAGGGACCTGTAATCGCAATCGATCACCATCTGATCGGCAAACAAACCGCAGGATCCGCAGCGAAAATCGCTCGGGATATGCGCGGTCTCGACGAATAATTATCCATCCAACCCCGAATCTCAAAGACCTCCAGAGGAACACAGACCAGATGCCAACGACCTTCGAAGAGCTCCAGACCCGCGCAGCGAAGCGTTGGGACGAGCTGACATCAGGCGAGAGCGCCTGGGTTCGAGTTGGTGGTGGCACCTCGGGGCAGGCAGTAGGTGCCGATGCGGTTTTTGAAGCTTTCAAAAGCTCAGTCAAATCGACTGGCGTGAGCGCTAACGTATCTATGGTTAGTGCAATGGGACTGATGTACCTCGAACCGCAAGTCGATATTTTGATGCCGAACGGATCCCGAGTTTTCTACGGCAACGTCGAGCCAAACGAAGCTCAGGTAATCGTCGAGCAGCATGTAAAAAATGGCGAACCGCTCCTCGATCGAGCATTTGCGTACTCAGGTGGCGATGGCTCGGGCGTCGGTAATCTGCCCGAGCTAGAGAGCATGCCGATGGTGGCGCTTCAACGGCGGATCGCCACACGAAATTTTGGCGACACCGATCCGCACGATCTTCTTCAGTACGTTGCTAACGGCGGATATCAGGCTCTGAACCGTGCACTCATGGAGATGGCCCCTGAGCAGATTGTCGACGAAATAAAAGCATCTGGACTTCGTGGACGCGGCGGTGCTGCGTTCCCCGCTGGCGTGAAGTGGAGCTTCCTTGCTCCTTCCGATGCTCCAGTCAAGTACGTTCTCTGCAACTGCGAAGAGGGAGATCCGGGTGCTTTCAATGATAAAGGCATCATTGAAAACGATCCACACACGCTCGTTGAAGGACTGATCATCAACGGCTACGCAACCCGTTCTACGCACGGCTATATCTTTATTCGCACCGGTCACGAACTACCGATCGAGGCCGCCAGAAAAGCAATAGAAGCCTGTTACGAGGCCGGGTTACTCGGCAAAAACATCCTGGGTACAGACTTCTCGTTCGAAATGGAAGTATCTCTAACTGGCGACTCGTATGTCGCCGGCGAAGAAACAGCCCTTATGGAAGCGATCGAGGGAAAGCGCGCCACACCGCGTTTCAAGCCTCCATTTCCCGCGGCCGTTGGGCTATGGCAGAAACCAACAAATATAAACAACGTCAAAACACTGGCGTACGTGCCCGAAATAGTCCGGAAGGGTTCCGATTGGTTCAAGGGAATTGGCACAGAAACCACGTCAGGAACTGCAATTGTTTGCCTTTCCGGTCACATCAAGTACCCCGGTATGTATGAAGTACCGATGGGTATGACCATACGCGATGTGCTCGAAAAAGTCGGGGGTGGCGTTTCAAAAGGCGATCGTATCAAGGTTCTTCAGGCTGGAGGTCCGCTCAACGGCCTCCTTGGTGAAGAAGCCTTCGACACCGTCATCGACTTCGATGCTATGACTGCGGCAGGAGCGTCGATCGGTTCTGGCGGAATCATAGTGGGTAACGAAACGACCAACGTTGTAGATCTCCTACGATCACTCATAGCATTCAACCAGTTCGAATCCTGCGGAAAATGCTTTCCATGTCGACTTGGTAATACTCATATGCTCGAAATTCTGGACCGCATGTGCCAGAACAAAGCCAAGTCCGCCGACCTCACTCTTCTCGAACGAGTTGGAACCAGTATGAAATCCGGTTCGCTTTGCGGTCATGGTCAACTTGGATTCAACCCAATCGCCTCAGCTCTAAAGTATTTCGAAGATGAGATTAAATCTAGCCTCGCCGGTGAAACAGCCGTCGGTGGTGTTTACGGCGATGGCACGATGATCCTTCCTACTCGTACACGCCCATAATCTTTACTAGTTAGCACCGGGCTTATAACGCCCAAACGTTCGGAGAAATACTGCATGGCAGATGGAACAACTTTCAAGATCGATGGTCAAGAGGTAACAGCAAAACCTGGCCAAACGATTCTGCAGGCAGCAATGGATCAGGACATCTACATTCCTTATCTTTGCTACTACCCGAAGATGAAGCCGGAGGGTTCCTGCCGGACATGCATAGTCGAAGTCGAAGCAAACGGTCGAACGATGACTGTCGCTTCATGCACAACCCCACCAATGCCCGACGCCGAGGTCGCAACAAAGACCGAGGCAGTTGAGGACCTCCGTAAAAACGTTATTGAACTCCTTATGACCGAACACCCGCACGGGTGCCTGACTTGCCACAGAATTGAACTATGTGGCCCGCAGGATATTTGTCAGCGGCACGTGACCGTCACCGACCGATGCACCATCTGCCCAAAGAACGAACGCTGCGAACTCAAGGACACTGTCCGAATGGTTGAGTTAGATTTGCGTACACCTCTGAACTACCATCGTCGTGATCTGCCGATCCATACCGACGATCCCTTCTACGATCGCGATTACAACCTCTGCATCGTCTGCTCGCGTTGTGTACGTGTTTGTGACGAAGTTCGCTTCGACACCGCTCTAACGTTGACTTCTCGTTCCGGCGTCGCGCTCGTCGGAACTTCACACGGAACATCTTTGCTCGAATCCGGGTGCGAGTTCTGTGGTGCTTGTGTGGATGTCTGTCCGACAGGAGCACTGGTAGAACGCAACTACAAATGGGAGAAGGCCGTCACTGAAGTGACGACCATATGCACGAACTGCCCGGTTGGATGCCAGATGATCGCCGAGGTAAACAAGTTCGGTAAGGTCGTCCGGTTCAAAGGAGACCTGGCCGGAGCAACGAACAATGGACAGGCCTGTATGACAGGCAAATTCGGTTATGAATATACGAACGACTCGGCGAGGCTGAAACGCCCTTACATTCGTGAAGACGGAATACTTCGCAAAGCGACTTGGGATGAGGCGCTGGAACGCATCAAACAAGGTCTAAGCGGACGAACAGCTTCAGAGCTTGCAGTTATTACTTCACCTCGAGGATCGAATGAAGATCAGTACATAGCTGCGAAATTCGCCACTTCCGTTCTAAACACTCCAAATATCGATTCAGCACTCAATTCGAACAATGCGCTACTATTTCGGCTTGAAGAACGACTCGGCGCCGGGGCCGCTACCAATCCAATCTGGGACCTCGAGAATTCCAAGAGCATTTTAGTTGTTGCCGGTAACCCAACTGAAGAGCAGAACGTGCTATCAGTGCCCGCCAAGAAAGCTGTGCGCGAAGGTGCAAAGCTGGTCGTTATCGATTCTCGTGAAACCGAACTCACCCGATATGCCACCGAATGGCTTCGACCGAAACCCGGATCCGAGGCATTGTTAATCGCGGGCATATCACGAGCGATTCTCGATGAAGCACTCGAAAACAAGGATTTCGTCAGTTCCCGCATCGAAAACAGTGAAGATATGAAGCAGTCGTTGTGGGCGTTCGATTTGGCGAAAGTCTCCCGGGACACTGGAATCGATGATGCGCAGATACGTCGTGCTGCAAGAATATTCGCTGAAGGCGATGCGGGTGCAATTCTGATGGGCAACGACGGGCTAGCTGACGCAGCAGCAGAGCATCTGGTTGACGCTGTGGTCAATCTTGCGGCCATCACAGGCAATATCGGTAAGGCATCAAGTGGAATATTCCCGCTCTATCAGGGCGCCAACACCATCGGTGCTCGTGATATGGGAGCAACACCCGGTGAAAAAGGGTTAGATATCTCCGGAATGATCGCCGGAATGTCGACTGGCGAAGTTAAAGCGGCGCTCGTGATGGCAGATGGAGTATCTGGCTATTCGCCGACTCTTACACGCCTGCCTTCAGCCTTGGAAAAACTCGATTTCCTCGTTGTGTCGGCGGTGCTCGACTCTGAAATCACACATCACGCCGACGTTGTTCTTCCTGCTGCGACATACGCTGAGCAGAACTCAACCGTCACCAACGTTGAACGAAGAGTTCAAATGCTTCGTATCACTGCGGAAACTCGGCACGAAGAGAAAACCGGGTGGGAAACCGTCGCAGCAATCGGACACACCATGGGCGTTTCTGGATTCGATCACTCATCTTCATCTGAAGTGTTTGACGAAATAACGGGCAATATCCCCAACTACACCGGTATGAGCCACAAAAAACTCCAGTCCGGTGGTGTCCAATGGCCGGTAGCGTCGGGCGAAAATGATTCGTCAGTGCTCTTCGCTGATCCCAGCAGCATGGTTACGGTAGTGACACTCGACTATTCAAATCTGGCGGAATCGATCGAAAGTTCTGCCCTTACGTATGCACCTGGCCGTGTGTTAAGCCAGCCAGAACGCGACCTTGTCGTCCGTAAACCCGCCGACATGAACTATGTTGATAGAGAGCATCTTGTGCAGATTCACCCGGACGACGCTGAAGCAGTGGGTCTGAATGAAGGGTACATGATTCAGGTCAAAACTGATGACGATCATGTGCTCGTACGCGGAAGAGCCGTATTCGAGTCGCCACAGGCTGGCCTAGTTGGTTCAACTACACTGTTTGGTGAACTGGCGACCAAGATGCACGAACTCGATTCTGCTGATTGGTCGCCACAAATGCCGGGGTTAGGCTATTCGGCTGTTACCCTTGAATCAGCACCTGTTGAACAAGAGGCTGGCGAAGCAGCAGACTAGTTCTGCGTGCATACTGCAGGTTTGTTGCATCGTTTTTGCAACAACCTGTATCTAATATTTCGTAGACTGTCCCGAAGATGGTCGTAATGACCGACTCCAGAGAGTTGGTTATAGAGTGAACAATCGCTAAAGGGGCGAATTAGTATGGCAAAACAGCAGGAAGTGCACGACCAGCAGTTCGGCGGGGTCGATCTTGTGAAACGACAGCAGTGGCTG
>CAYTAO010000007.1:50433-50875 GCA_964435915.1 uncultured Dehalococcoidales bacterium | reverse complement strand
CCGTAGCGACGAGCTGTCATACGCCAAGGGTCAAGGCCAGATGGCCTATTATCGGATTCTTGAGACCAAGGGGGGCGAAGCTCGGATTCTGCGTACTTCTAGTCTTTCTATCACACCGCTAGTGTCGTCAAGCAGAAAACGATGCCTCGCGTCACCAGATTGACCAGCCTCCGTCTACTCGGAACTCCTGGCCTGTGATCCAGTTTCCGGCGTCTGAAGCCAGTAGAGCCACTGTGCCTTTCAGGTTTTCTGGTATGCCGGTGCGCTGGAATGCATTCATCTGGCGAAAATTTTCAATTTGGTCGGGATCGGTGGTGTCCTTTGGGATCTGACCCGGGCTGATACAGTTCACCGCAACGCCATGTTCGCCGTACTCGGCTGCCATCGCCTTGGTAATCATCAACACACCGCCCTTCGCAGCGACATAAGGAGCACCCGACCT
>CAYTAO010000007.1:12420-50423 GCA_964435915.1 uncultured Dehalococcoidales bacterium | reverse complement strand
AACCGCGTTTCGCCTCGACCATGACTCGACCCGCCGATTGGGCGGTGATGTAGGTGCCGGTCATGTTGGACTCGACCGTCTTCCTGAATTCTTCAATATCGGCATTGGGCGGATGCTTCGTATTGAACGACCCCCCAGCGTTACAGACCGCTATATCGAGTCGCCCGGTTTCGTTCATCACGCGGGCAACGAGCGCGTCGACCTGCGCTTCGTCCGTTACATCGCATCCGGCTGCAGTGACCTCCATTCCACGTCCACGCAGAGTTTCTGCAACCTCCTCACAGAGTTCGGCTCTGCGCGAGGCAATATAGACCTTTGCTCCAAGGTCGCAGAGCGCTTCAGTGAATGCCGTTCCTAAATGAGTGCCACCTCCGGTGACGATAGCGGTGCGACCCGTGAGGTCGAATAGTTCCTGGACAGTTCTGGTTGAGTTGGTCATTTGGGCATCTCGAAGTTGTGACGTAGTTTTATCGTTCGCTCTGAGGGTGCGTACCAGCCTTGATCGGCGTACTGGTCGGTGTGTAGATAGCACTGGATACGGACTTCGTTCGAGCCTGCCGTGAAGGTAAAAAGGCGGCTCATGGGAATTGAGTTTGTCTCACCGTGATAGCGGGTGATCGCAGAGATGTTTGCAAAGTTTGCGCCCCATTTCTGCTCGATATGCGAACGGCCACCGGTGGTGTCATCCGGATGTGTGTGGGTATGCGCACCAAGCCACAAATCTATAGCGGGTTCGTTTTCGGCGAAGTAATTCTCGAATCGTCCTGAGTCCTTTTGACCGCCAACCCAGTAGATGAAAGACGAACCGGCTGCTCCGCCATCGGGCATTCGACCGTGATAGCCCATGTCGCAGCCTTCGTTTAGGCCGGATGCGACGGTGGTTTCCTTAATCATATGGTGGGCAGCAGAAATAACGATCTTGTCTTTGTTTTCTTCGACCTTGCTGGTCCACCACCCGAAGGTTGCTTCTGAAATCGCACCGGCTGGATAGCCACCAAACTCGCCACGGCCGATCGGCGGACCGCCGTCGTTTCGGTCAGCAAGCATTAGAAAGACGATGTTGCCGACCTCAAACGAGTAGTTCTCCCACGTGCCGGTTGTTGGATACGGTCGCTTCGAGTTGTCGACTCCCGAGAATTCAGTGCTTTCACCGGTTGGATCGATCCACTTCTGGAACCACCACTGGGTCGGTTCATCGGCACCCGAAGCGTCGTGGTTACCTATGACGTCGTAGAAGTGCTCGCGGCCATGGTGTTTGGCAGTCGCGTACTGAGATACGACCAGCTCGCCTTCTTCATCGTCTGGCGGGAGTTGCGATCCAGAGAAATCGCCGAGATTCACGGCGATGTCGAATCCACCGGACTGATCTGGCCCATTCGGCCATGCCTCAGCGTGCTGGATTGATTCTTCCAGTGAACGTCGACCGTATTTGATTTCGGTTCCAACGTGCACATCCGAGAGTGTCCACAGACGAAGTGTTCGGGGCAATTCGTGTCACCTTTCTGGTGTTCCCTTTTTCGCGCTGAATGATATTCGGTCTTCCGACCAGACCAGATCGAACCGCATCATAGCCTCAACAATTTCCAATGTGCCAGAAAATTTCTCGGATCAAAGAAGCAATTCCACCGACAATAATCGGTCCGAACCGACGTATACTCCCGCTGCGAACTCAATTTTAAATTTCCGTCAACACTGTTCTCGATGGATTTGTTCGTCAGAAGGACGGCTATGTCGAGCTTTCCGATGCGCCGGGCCTTGGGCTTGAACTGAACGAGATAGAAATAGCTGCACACCCACCGCTCGCAAAGACTTCATCAGCAGGAGGCACAGTACGAGGAATCTAGCTGCAAGCGGGTGCCGATGGGACGTTTTCTTGAGGGCGCTTTGTGAGGAGCTTAGTGGGTGATCGGTTCGATATATGAGTAGTGGTGTTTGGAACGATTTTTACTGGATATTAGTCGGTTAGTTGGAACCAGGAGAAACATAGGAATGATTGAGAATTCAATTCTTGCTGCAAATAAAGAAGGTCGTAAAGCGACGGTATTTGCGCTCGCACATCCGGCCCTTTACATGATCGAGATGGCTGCACACGTCGGATTCGACGCCATCAACATCGATGGCGAACACGGCGGCTTCCCGGAAGAGGCGATCGACGACATTTGCAGGGTCGCTAACGGGTACGGCATGTCGGTACCCGCACGGGTGCCCGACAACGCTGCCTACCAGATCAATCTCTACCTCGACCGTGGCATTCAGGGCGTAACCGGTCCCCACATCAACTCCGGCGCAGAGGCCCAGGCCCTTGCTGATGCTTGCCTGTTCCCGGTCGATGGAAAACGGTCATGGGGTGGCGGCCGCGGTACCGAGTTCAACGACCAGAAGATTCTCGACGAGAAGTACGGTGGCAAGCTTGGCTTTGCCAAGTGGTCGAACGCCAATATGATCGTTGTGGCCCAGATTGAAGATAAAAAGGCGTGGGACAACCTTGATGACATCCTAGCGGTGCCGGGTCTCTCCGGTGTGACCGGTGGACCTCACGACTTCGCCCAGTCGCTGGGACACCCAGGTGAGCCAGATCACCCCGAACGAGTTGCCGCGACACTAGATGTGGAGACACGCGCACGGGCCGCAGGCAAGACTGGTGGGGGCGACATCTCTACCGGCATTGGCATTGCCGAACTAATGCTGGGTGAGGCACGCGCGTTCGTTGCAGCACACAAGAATGACAAGCTGGACTAGCAGTTCGAAATAACCATCTCGCAACCTGAGTGCCGACGGCAGGTTTTGTTCAGGACGTTAATTTCAGGTTATGAGGTTTGGTGACTGGATCGAGAGTCATACGGATCACGGAATTCTATGGGTATTCGGTGGTCGTTTCGCGCTTTGAAAAATCGCTTCAGAAATTCGCTGAATTAGAATTTTGCCGGACAACTGAACCTAACGTGTTCGGTCAAAGGGAGATCGGTTATGGTCACCCAGATTACACGCGAGGTATGCTATCTGCTGTCAGGGAACGTCCATTATTTGCGGCAACGCGATACGATTACAGGTATGGCAGTAGAAACCAGTTCCGGCCGAGATAGGTCCTCCCAGTCCAGCCTTGATGATCAGTCCGGGGGCGTTCCAATTTCCAATAACGGATTACTCCCCGGCGAACGAATTATTTCCGAGCTTAAGTCAACCAAAGATAGCGGTTTTCAGCTTTCGCATTCCAGGGTGATTTTTCGCGGTGGAACAGATTCGAACGCCGTTTACGCCTCAGCACAGTTGAAAGACATGTCCTCGGTCAATATCTCCCGACGACCCCGCACACGAAGAAGCGCCGCATGGGGAGTTGTTGGTCTGTTCGCAGCAATCGGCGTGTGGCAGGTCACCCCGAGCATGACCGTAGGGGTTACCGCCTCACTGGTGGTCGCACTTATTTCGCTGCTTCTCATAGCCGACTATTTGATCAGACCGGCGGGAGTTCACATTGAATTTCACACGACCGGTGGAGGAACAATCGGTGATGAGGTAGACAGTGAAGTTGGAGCAGCCATGGAATTCGCCCGCGAGGTGGAGAACGCTAGGCGCAAGCTGGTTCCAAATCGGGTTAGCTCGCCGTACAGGAACTATCCATCGGGCTAATCTCATCTGGCATCCCGAGCCCCTAGACGAGTGAGCTAGTACCGATCCTGAGGCTGGGAATGACGTCCAAATCCCAGTCGTCTCGTCTACCGTTCCTGAAATTAATCAGACCGCTCATCGCAATCATCGCCCCGTTGTCTGTGCAAAGATTGAACGGCGGAATCGCTACGGGCAGTGGTGACTTTTCGACGAGTGTTTTACGTAGTGGCCCGTTAGCCGCAACGCCACCAACGAGCACGATGCCAGCACAGTTTTCACGCTTGGCTGCGGCAATTGTTTTGGTCACCAGAACGTCTACTACCGAATCCTGGAATGCTCTTGCCAGCCCAGCGATGATCGCTGGATCATTCTCGCGAGGTGGCGTTTCTGGCGGGTAGATCCCCAGAGACCTGGCCCTATTCAGTACTGCAGTTTTCAGACCACTGAATGAAAAATCGTCCGTTCCGCGCATCCACGCTCTCGGCAAAGGCTCGACGTCAAGGGCTGCACTACCTGCCACCCGTTGAATCTCGGGTCCGCCCGGGTAACGTAAACCCAGCACGCGTGCCACTTTGTCGAATGCTTCACCGGCAGCATCATCTCTCGTTTCTCCAAGCAGCCTGAACTTTCCATGTCCCTCAAGAAGAACCAGTTCGGTATGCCCTCCGGATACAACTAGGCACATTATCGGTTGCTCACCAACGAGCTCCTGGAATAACTCCAGATCGCGGTCGCTGGTCCGTGCCCACGCTCCGTAAACGTGCCCGTCCATATGGTTGACACCAACCAACGGGATACCGAGTGCAGCGGAAAGGCCTTTGGAAAAATTCAGGCCAACTATCAGCGAACCTGCCAGCCCGGGACCATGAGTCGCAGCGATAGCATCGATGTCACCCCAGTCAATTCCGGCTTCAATTACTGCCTGTTCACACACCGGTCGAATGTCCAGAACGTGTTGACGAGAGGCGACTTCAGGGACGATTCCACCGTAGCGCGAATGAATATCTACCTGCGTAGCTATGACGTTTGCGAGGACCTTTCCATCGCCGTCTACGATCCCGACGGAGGTCTCATCACAGCTTGTTTCGATTCCTAAAATGTTCATTGCAATAGGTTCAATGTAACGCTGAAGTCGGTGAATCCCCCTATGTTCTCTGAGCACTTTAGTCCATGATTAAGTTTAGACTCTTTAGAGATTTACGCTGGACGTCCGAGATTATTACTTACGAATATGTCTGGTGTGTTTCTTGATTTTGGTATTGAAGTGATTGAGTTGTGGAGAGTAGATAACATTGGATTCGAGTAACTGGCCTGAGTGTATGAGCTGCGAGAAAGGTCGTCTAGTGCCTTTATCTGATTTCGGTGCGCAGGGTGCAGCAGTGCACTATAAAGCGTGGGTGTGCACCAACCCGGAATGTGAATTTAATCTGAAAATCCGAAATGGTGAAATTCATCTCAACGAACCGATCATACTGGGTGCTCGAATCCGATAGCATTTAGCCATCTAAACCGTTACGGTCCTCAAATCGTCCCGGAACAGGCATGGCTATGACAGAAAACACTCCTGCACCTACACCCAAGAGTGTGGCGCCCAAGCAACAAAACTTCTCAGTTTCGGCAATCGCCGCCTACGGGGTGGTGGTTATCGGCATTGTGTTGATTGTTGTCGCGAGTGTTTACATGTACTCCCGTATGAGAAGCGGATCCGATGTCGATGATTTCGCTTACACCGTGTCTGAAGCGGAGCGCGATAGTTACCTGGGTCGCACAGTCGAACAGGTATTCATACGGCCTGTGAACGGTGAAACACCTGTACCTCTCGAGTTAACAGCTCCAGACGTGGCACAGTTTGCGAGCCTGTATCCGGGAGACCAGTTGAATCCGAAATACTGGTCGGAACCCGAATGGGCAGGGTCTGATCCGTTCGGTGGACCAACAATTCCTGATGAGTTCACGCCGGTACTATCGACGGATCTTTTCAGGGACTTTAACCCTTCGACCGACGCAACCCGCATCAGGATCCCGTCGATCAAGCTCGACTCAACGGTTGCCGAACTTGGGATCGTAAGTCTGGATGATCAAGCGTCGTACCAAACTCCCGATAACACCGTTGGGCACATCCCCGAAACCTCATCTCCTGGTCAGCAAGGAATCGGTTGGTTTTTCGGTCATCTCGAAAGTTTCGTGCAGGGAGAGGGCAGTATTTTCAGGCACCTACCTGATATTACAGAGCTGATCAAGCACGATCCGGTCGATGTATTCATCGAAACCGAAGATGCGGAGTACGTGTACAGGGTTACCAATACGAGCCAGATACACGAAAGTGAATTACATCTCTCAAGTGCCGATGACGCCCAGATCACCCTTGTGACTTGCTGGCCGCCACGAGTCTACGATCAGCGGATACTGGTTGCGGCGACGCTCATCGCTTACCGACTGCTGTAACTAATCGTTACCTAGCGAATTTGCTCCAAAGCATACGATTAAATTGGTCACCGAAATGGGCTCGCTTGCGCGATCATTGGTGCTGATGTTTGATCAACCCCCGAATTACAGTTCTGGGCACGGCCTTCATCAATCTCCACTGGGGCCACCTGCTCGATACCCACTAACTAGCGAACTTGCCAACTCGAAACCGGAAGTAAATAGATTTGACCGATCGTGCTCCTGAGACAGCTGTCAGCAACGCTACGAATTCACTGATCTGGCCAATATGGAAAGACAGATTCCTGCTGATACTGCTGTCGATAGCGGTTGTCGGGGTTATCCTGCAGATTACACTTGGCGGTGTGGTTCGGGTCACAGATTCTGGTGATGGGTGTCCCGACTGGCCAACATGCTTCGGACAGGCGTTCCCACCACTGGATCAAGAAACTATCGACCGGCTGTACACCGGCCCTCGCCCAACCACTCCACGGCCGCACAACGTTTTGCTGGAATACAGCCATCGTTCAGTTGGAACATTCCTCGGACTCGCCATTATCACGGTCGTAATACGTGTTTGGATCAAACACCGAACAAACAAAGTCGTTGCTTGGTTGGCTACCGCTAAGCTCGGGATGATCTTCATAGTTGGCATGCTTGGTGGGCTGGTCGTACTGAACGACCTCGATCCGGCGATTAGAACTGCTCATCTGTTGCTCGCTGAAATCGTCGCCTTACTGGCGATTCTTACGCTCGTTGCCGCGTCGTATACGAGGACTAATTCGACCGGCAGCAGCGCACCGTGGATATGGGGCAGGGTTAGTGACGAGCATCGTGGAGCGCTCAATCTGGCGGCTGTTGCGGGCGTAATGGTGCTTTTAGCGCTTCTTTCAGGGTCGTATGCAGTCTGGAAAGAAGCCGGAAATGTGTGTGGATCGTGGCCGTTCTGTGGTGAAGATTTCATTCCACAATCTAGTTTTGAATGGATCCACATGGCACACCGTATACTGTCGTTTGCATCTATCGTAATTGTTCTGCTGGCGGGGCATAGAGTCTGGCGCCTATCGAATGTTTCAGGGGCACTCCGCGCGGTTGCGTTGGGATCAGCAATTCTGATTTTTGCCCAAATGATGATGGGAGCAGCCAATCCATGGACCACGTTCGCGGTGTGGACGCGGGCGGGGCATCTGAGCCTCGCGACACTGGTGTGGGTCGACATGGTGTTCATGGTTGCGTTGCTGCTAAGACCCGTCCCGGGACACTCACTTTCTTCAAATCACGGATCAGAAATAGCCGACACGGCTCCAATCGCCCCAATCGAAGGTGAGAGAGGTTAAAATTCTCTGATGACTTCTAACGGGACACTCAATCGCAGTTCAACGATCGGCATGGTGGGCGATTTCATTGCCCTCACGAAGCCGCGGGTGATGTCACTTCTACTGGTTTCGGCGGTGGCTGGTGCATTTCTAGGAGCTGGCTCGACCCCATCTTTCGAAGTGCTGATCGCTGTGTTGGTCGGTGGAGTGCTGGCTTCAGGTGGAGCAGCCTCTCTGAACATGGCGTACGAAAGCGAACTAGACCAGCGAATGGGGCGTACCAAAAATCGCCCTGTCGCAGAGGGTCGAATATCTGCTCGAACAGCGGTGTTCTACGGGATATTTCTCAACGTCGGATCGTTTTTGGTTCTCACGCTAATGGCAAACGTCCTCGCGGCGATCTTGGCTATCGCCGGGACGGTGCTCTACTTCGGTCTTTACACGATCATATTGAAACGAACGACCCCCCAGAACATCGTTGTCGGTGGAGCAGCCGGGGCGGTTCCTCCACTCGTGGGTTACGCAGCCGCCACAGGTTCTGTTGATTTGTCGGCCTGGTATCTGTTCGTTATCGTGTTCTTCTGGACACCGCCCCACTTCTGGGCGCTGGCAATCATGATCAAAGACGACTATGCCCGCGCGGGCATACCGATGCTCCCGGTCGTACGTGGAATCGAACATACAACTGTTCAGATAATGCTTTACTCGGTGATTCTCTCTGCGCTCACCATTTTGTTCGGTGCTGTCTCTGAACCGCTGGGCTGGATTTACATGATCGGTACTACAGTGCTTTGCCTCGCATTCATCTGGTATGCGCTCCTGCTTACCAGAAACCCGGAGCAGCAGGCTGCAACCCGGTTGTACAAGTTCTCCCTTTTGTATCTGGCGCTATTTTTTGTACTCGTGATGGTCGACTCGGTAGTCACCTGAGAGTTTCTAGCTGACCCTGATTTTTCGGCTTTCATCACGTTTACGCGTTAGGATGGTGACGTGGGATTCATCAGGACAACATTTACATTGCTCGGCATTGCTGGGGGTAGTTACGTCGGAGTGTCTTCGGTCATGGCGGCAGGGCTAACCAGAACTACCCGCGTCCGCTCAGAAGAAACGCCCGAATCGGTTGGCCTCGACTATCGAGACGTGAGCTTCACGAGCCGCGGTGACGACGCTAGGCTTTCCGGATGGATCATTCCACCGGAGTCGGGTGTCAATTCACCACAGGCGACGGCCCGTAGAACTTCATGGATCGTAATGCTTCACGGTGACGATACCAATCGGAGCGACTCAAAGACCGGGATGCTTGAGATTGCCCGCGAACTCAATATTCACGGCTTCGGTGTTTTCATGTTCGACCTGCGCGGGCGTGGTGATTCACCCGCAGCAACGTCATCGTCGGGTTACTTCGAACAGCTGGATCTTCAGGGGGCGTCAGACTACCTAGTAAGCAAAGGTGCGGACAGAAACCGAATCGGCGTACTGGGATTTTCACTTGGTGGAGCGGTTGCCCTGATGGCTGGATCGAATCCTAACAACTTCGGAGCCGTCGTTTCCGACAGCGCATTCGCCGATTACTCCCTGATTCTAAGAAGCTCTATGATTGGTATAAAGCGCCCACTCACCCTGTGGCTATCTGGCATGGATTTCATAGCTAAGTCGATCTATGGAATCGATATTAGCGATATATCCCCTGCCAGAGCCATTTCACGTTCAGACACGCCAGTACTTCTGATACACGGCGAACAAGACACCGTAATACCCGTTGATCACGCGCGTTTATTGGGGCGCGCGATCGGCGCGAGTTTCGATGAGATAGAAGGCGGCGAGGAAACAGTGTGGATCGTGGAGGGTGCAGGTCACACGGGTGCGTTCAGAACCGAGCCGCAGGTCTACATAGAAAAGCTAGTTAAATTCTATGAGGCACACCTTGGTGGACCTCGTGAATCACATCTACCGTCAGCTGAGAATCCGCAGATTCACTAGGACTGACAAACCGACTGACAAACCGTCCGTTCGCGAAAAACTGGCAGAACTACTACTTTGTGGGTAGGGCTGCCTTTGCTGTCTTTACAACCTCGCTGAAGCCTTCGGGTTCTCGAATCGCGAGTTCGGCAAGCGACTTGCGATCGAGTTTGATACCTGCGAGTACCATACCGTGAATCAAGCTTGCGTAGTTGATTCCGAGAGCACGTGCGGCAGCGTTAATACGAACGATCTGGAGAGATCGGTTCGTTCGCTTCTTCAAGCGGCGGTGAGCCGTTGAGTATGCCTGTGCGTGTGTCAGCGACTCTCGAGCGACGCGGTAACGTCGGCTTCGGGAGGCCCTGTGGCCCCGCGTGGCTTTCAGTACGGCTTTATGCCGCCTTCGTGTTGTAGTTCCGCCCTTGACCCTAGTCAACTCGCTTCTCCTCGGTCAAACAATTGCCGAATTCAAATAATTATGTGGTGATGACTAACGGAGTGCGCTAATAGCCTGCTTGATAGTCCTCGACATCTTTGTCGAGTCGAGAGCAATCTTGCCGCCAAACAAACGCTTAACCCGTGCAGCCTTGCGTCTGCGAAAGTGGCTTTTTGGACCCTTTGTTCGTAGCACCTTGCCGGTGCCACTGATGTGGAACCGTTTCTTGGCACCCTTATGGGTCTTCATCTTCGGCATATCAAATAGCTTCCGTTCTCAGTTCTCAGTTCTCAATTTTGGCGGCATGAGCAACGTGTGCCTAGGCCTATTCTTCGTCTGCTGTGTCCCTATCTTCGGGGGCACTGCTTGCTGCCACAGTAGCGGTCACTACTTCTGGTGACGGTACTGCCTTTTCCTGTCGGCCCCGCTCTTTCTGTTGAGGCGATGGCGCAAGCAGAATGCTCAACACCCGCCCTTCCATCCCAGGCGGTTTCTCTAGCTTCGCGACAGTGGCGACACCTTCTGCGACTTTTCTCAGTACCTTCATTGCAATTTCGGGGTGGGCACGCTGCCTACCACGGAACCGCACAAAAACCCTGACTTTCGCACCTTCGCCGAGAAGGCTCTTGGTCATATTGATTTTTGTTTCGATATCGTTGTCCGACATCACAGGGCTGAGTCTTACGTCTTTTTGTTTACTTGCACTCCGGGAGACCTTGCGGGCCTCACGCTGCTTCTTACTCTGAATAAATTTGAATCGACCATAATCGAGCAAACGGCATACCGGTGGATTCTGGTTAGGGCCAACCTCGACCAGATCGAGACCTTCTTCCTGTGCCATTTCGAGTGCATCACGTATGTACATTACGACTGACTCAGAGGAATCATCGCCACGAATTACCCGAACCTCTTCGGCTCGATTTCTGCGATTTACCCTAAATTCTTTTGCTATGTTCGCTCTCTCCTGAGGACACCGAGTGAGAATTCCCACCTAAATAAGCTCATATATCGGCTTGCTGGCGCGCCGCGCCTGCCAGTGTCAAATTGGTCGAACTTCCAATATACCAATCAAGTGCCCGATACTCAATTGAAAACGAGTAGAAATATCTTCAGTCTTTCCGCACGTAATACATACTGACTCCAATACGACGAGAATTAGCCGCTATGTTACGATTACTTCACGATGGTGGCGCGTTTATTCACGCCATTTCTTTGCCTTCGCGGCGTCATTTGTATCGTAGAGATTCGGAATCTCATCCAAAATAAACGGGTGAATTTCAGTAACCGGCCTTATTAATAGCGATTGGACGGTCAGGAAATATGAGCAACCGCTGGATGCGGAACAGCCTCGTCTACCTAGTGATCATCGTCGCAGTGATCACCATTTTCTTCATGTTTGTGGATCAACCACAATCTGGAGCTAAGGAAATCGGCATAAACGAAGTTGTCGAGTTGGCGAAGAACAGCAGTGGATCCTCCAGCCTCGAAATCGAGGTTAAGGGCGACTCACTTTTGATCACTGAAGGTGGTAACACCTTCAAATCGCAGAAAGAAGAGGGCTCGAGCATCGCTGAGCTGATCGGCAATGCCGGCGTTCCGAGCGAGAACTACTCTGTAAAGGGGAATCCGGGCGGCGGCGTCGGCAGCCTGTTCGGAATACTCATCGGCTTCCTGCCGCGCATCCTCTTTGGTGGAATACTGTTGTTCATGATGCGCCAAGCACAGGGCAACAGTAACCAACAGATGGGATTTGGCCGAAGCAAGGCCCGTTTGTTCGTTGGCACCAAGGCAACAGTTACGTTCTTCGATGTGGCCGGTGTGCCAGAAGCCAAGGAAGAACTCGAAGAAGTTGTCGAATTTCTCAAGTACCCCGAACGGTTCCAAGCCCTTGGAGCCAAGATTCCGTCTGGTGTTCTGCTAGTTGGCCCTCCGGGTACGGGTAAAACCCTGCTGGCGCGTGCAGTTGCTGGAGAGGCTGGTGTGCCGTTCTTCTCGATCTCGGGATCAGAGTTTGTTGAGATGTTCGTTGGTGTTGGTGCATCTCGTGTTCGCGACCTGTTTGAACAGGCTCGACGCCACTCGCCCTGCATCATCTTCGTCGACGAAATCGATGCTGTTGGTCGTCACCGCGGTGCCGGTCTTGGCGGTGGTCACGACGAGCGTGAGCAAACTCTCAACCAGATCCTGGTTGAGATGGACGGCTTCGATTCAACTACGAACGTAATTGTTATTGCCGCTACAAACCGACCAGACATTCTCGACCCTGCGTTACTGCGTCCGGGCCGTTTCGACCGCCGCGTGGTTCTCGATAGCCCGGATATTCGTGGTCGCACCGCGATCCTGGACGTTCACGCCAAGGGAAAGCCGTTCGACAAGGGCCTTGAACTCGCAGATATCGCAAAGCAGACACCCGGATTCTCGGGAGCCGATCTAGCGAACCTGATCAACGAGGCGGCGCTTCTCGCGGCTCGAAATAATCAGAAGACGATTAACTACGAAAATATGACCGAGGCTATCGATCGAGTTTCGATGGGACCGGCTCGCAAGAGCAAGGTGATAAGCGAGAAGGAGCGTAAAACTACCGCCTATCATGAAGCCGGTCATGCTCTGGTAGCCCACTATATGCCAGGTGGTTTGCCGATCGGCAAAATCTCCATTATCGCCCGAGGTGCAGCAGGTGGATTTACCCGGTGGCAACAGGAAGACAAGTCGTATGCCTCCAAGGAGCAACTCGAAGCCCAGATCGCAGCGGCAATGGGTGGACGAGCGGCCGAGGTCCTGAAAGTCGGTAACATCACAACCGGCGCTTCGAATGATTTCGAACAGGCGACCAATATCGCCCGTGAAATGGTGATGCGACTTGGTATGAGCGACAAACTGTCGAACCGATCATTTGGTAAACGACAGGGTGGTGCGGTCTTCCTAGGACGTGAAATGTCTGAAGAACGTGACTACTCCCTCAAGACTGAAAGCATCATCGATGACGAGATCAATCGGCTTCTCAGAGAGGCTGAAGAGAGAGCCAACGAGCACCTGTCGGAGCACGATAAGGAACTCGTTGGTATTGCTGAATTCCTCCTGGAGCACGAGACTATCGACAGCGATCAATTCATTGCAATAATCGAAGGGAGAGACCCGTTGCTGGCAAGCCCGATGGCTACCGATGACCCGACGATTCCCGACGAACCGACGGCCGCAATGCCAGTCGAACCAGTAGATGAAACTGATGATGAGATTAGCGATGCAAAGGATCCTGAACCACAGACCACCTAGCGCTGACCTGCATCCACAAACTAAGATTCTTGAAACGGCGCTTTATGCGTCGTTTCCTTTTTAGCCATTGGTCGAAACGCTGCTTTTTACGTTACGTTTTAGATGCAATATGAAAGCAATCACTAATTGAGCCTTGTCTTCACTGGTAAATACTGGACTATCCAGCGGTTCGTATCCGGATTCGCCAACAACGCGTTTCTCATCACCTGCACGCGGACCAACCATGCGGTGATCATCGATACACCGGCGGAGCCTGTTGAGTTAGTACTGGCAGCGTTGAAAACAACTGTCAGAGCCATATTGATCACTCATGGCCACCGTGATCACGTAGAAGGCTACGGATTCGTAGCCGACTCGATTCAGCCCACGGACGGCGTCGGAATTGGGACCTACGACCGAAACTCACTTCCCTCAAGCGCACCTGCAACCCTCGACGTGGCGACCAACCAGATCTTTTCGACCGGTGATATTTCGCTCCGAGCAATGGCCACCCCCGGTCACACCTCAGGCTCGACGTGCTACGTTCTCGCGACCCCGGAATCTAGTGCTGCGGGTGAGCCTGCCCACGTGTTCACTGGCGATACCCTGTTTCCTGGTGGACCGGGTAAGTCGTCTTCGCACACGGCTCTAAAGCAAATTCTCGAGTCACTCGAAACGAATATTTTCACACTTCCGGAACAGGCTTCTGTCCTGCCCGGCCATGGAGAGTTCACCACAATAGGTGAATCGAAGCGAGAGTATTCAGCGTTTGCCGCAAGACCACTCGATCCTGAGCTTATGGGAGATGTGACATGGGCGTGATCAGCAACTCGTCGACGCGGATCAGCGGGCACCAGCCCAGTGAGCGTCAGCCTAAAAAAACATCCGCACGGAATCTAGCCAGTTGATCCCACCGCATGAACAACCACCGGCTAACAACTGGAAAATCATCTCGCCCCCCAACGTCAAATGGGGACCGATGGATGTGGTTGTCGCTACCGCCGTGACAATACTGGTAGCCATTTCGATGCTCAGTCTCGGGGGTGCCATCGGCACAAGTGTCGGCTACGACACCGAAATTGCCAACCCCGCCGGGTACTACGTCGGTGGTCTCGCTGCGATACTGGCCCTGATCCTCCTGCACCTGTACCGCTCACCTGTATGGCCGATGGCGCTGGCGAACGCGGTCGGGGTTGGCGTCATTGCTGCCAGCTACCAATTCGCTACCGATACTGGCGATGGCACTGCTCAATTTATTGGCGTCCCAGTGGTGATCATCTCGGCAACGGCCATGTCAGGGACATTTGCTGCTACCTGGTTCTCGTTCTCTGTAATTCTGTATCGCGAACCGCTACGTGCGCTGGGTTTCGTTAAGACTGTCGGTCTGGGGCCATACGTGTTGGCTGCTGGAATGTGGATCATTGGTCTGTGCTCGCTGATGCTGTGGGTACAGGTTTTGATCTGGCTCGACATCGAACTACTGCTCCCGCCCGATATGGCAGAAAAAGCGCTCGATGAAGCAGGTGGGAGCATGGTCATCACGTTGATCCTCGTCGGGCTTCTGGGTCCTATTACCGAGGAGTTATTCTTTCGTGGCTTTGTATTATCCGGGCTTATCAAGCAAATCGGAGTGGGGCGCTCCTTAGTAATATCGTCACTGGTGTTCGGTCTGTTCCACATCGATCCCGGGGCGATCGTGCCGACTTTCGTGTTGGGACTGGCGCTTGGCTGGGTGTACCTTAAAACCGGTTCGATATGGCCTGCAATATTCGCTCATGGAATGCACAATACTGTTGCCGTGCTTGTTGCAAAGTACGAAAGTCTGGCTTGATCGACGAGAAGTGACGAGACGAAGAAGGAACCTACCAGCCATATGGCAATCAACAGAATTCGAGCGGCGTTCGCAAAGGCCGAATCTGAGGAACGAATTGCTCTCGTTCCGTATGTGACAGTCGGATTTCCAGAATTGGCACTGACCACAGAGATTGTTCGATCGGTCGTAGAGGCCGGTGCCGACGTCGTTGAGCTTGGCGTGCCCTTCAGCGATCCACTCGCCGAAGGACCAACGATCCAAGCTTCGAGTCATCAGGCATTAAAAAACGGCGTTACGCCAGAAACCTGTATTGAAGTTGTCGAGGACATTCGCGCCGCCGGAATCGATGTGCCAATCGTCTTCATGGGCTACTACAACAACATTCTGTCTTTTGGACTAGACGAATACTGCACCAGTGCGAGCGCCGCGGGAGTGGACGGAATAATTGCTGCCGACCTTCCTACGGCAGAGACAGGACCTCTTCAGGACGCTTGTGACAGCGCTGGACTTTCGCTCATCCCCCTGATCGCCCTCACGTCAACTGATAATGCAATTGAACACGCCTGTAAGCGAGCCTCCGGATTTGTCTACTGCATATCGGTGTTGGGAGTCACGGGTGCGCGGGCCACGGTGTCGGACCACGTAGAAGGTCTTGCCAACAAGGTGCGTGGCTTTACCGATCTGCCTGTGGCGATCGGATTCGGCATATCGAACGCCGATCACGTGGCTGAAATTGCGAGATTTGCCGACGGAGCTGTCGTGGGCAGCGCCCTGATCAACACTCTTGCCGACGGGGCTGCCGATAGAGCTGCTAAACGTGCCGGTGAATATATCCAATCGTTGACACCCGGCACGTCACGAAAAGTCGTGGCAAACTAGGTCACCAGAATCGTGATGTTCACGGATCAGTTCAACAGGTCATTCCGAGGTATAGTTTGGCAACGAAGGTTCGAGGCGTCAAAGGCGCAACAACCACGAAAGGCGCATCTGCAGAAAATGTACTCGCTGCTACAGAGGAGCTTTTAAAAGTTCTGATCGATGAAAACGACATCGACCAGGATGATGTAGCGGCTGTTCAGTTCACTACGAGCCCCGATCTGGTTGCTGAGTTCCCGGCGGTAGCCGCAAGGGAACGATTTGGCTGGAATGATGTTCCGCCAATGTGTGGCCATGAAATGGCGCGGCCCGGTGCGCTGACCCAGTGCATACGTATACTTATTTTCTGGAATACCGACAAGGCTCAGAATGAAATCAGCCACGCATACCTGAATGATGCTGCTAAACTTCGCCCGGATCTTTCAACGGCAAACAATTAAAGCTATGAGCGAACGCAACACCACATCACAGACGAATTCTTTCTCGAGCTACAGCGATTCACGGACCGGGCAATTCGTCTACTCGCGTTCATGCACGTGTGGCACGTCATATTTTGGCTATGGCGGCGGGGTCTTTACCCACGGACGTGCATATCGCAGTTAACACTGCCGTTCCGCCCGCAACCTCCCTGGATTCACGAAGATCTCTCTCCCACAGCACGCAACTGTGATGGTCCGTCAGAATGAATCACGATCATCATCATATTCATTCCTAATAACTACAAGAGAAACTGAAACAGACCATGTCAACGTCAGATATCCGAGTAACCGATCTCAAGCCGCTCAACCCACCGCGGTCGTTCATCGATTCACTCCCAATAACTCCAGAAATAGCTAAAGTCGTTACTGATGCCCGGGTAAGTATCGAAGATATCGAACAGGGACGAGACGACCGTATTGTCATGCTCGTAGGACCGTGCTCGATACACGACGAAAAGGCAGGATTTGAGTACGCTGAGAAGCTCGCCGTCCTCGCTGAGGAAGTAAAAGACACGGTCCGCGTCGTTATGCGGGTTTACTTCGAAAAACCCCGAACTACTGTCGGCTGGAAGGGGCTCATAAACGATCCTAACCTCGACGGCACGTTCGACATACAGACGGGCCTTGAGCGCGCACGTGGATTCCTTCTGAAAGTACTGAAGCTCGGACTTCCGGCCGGTACAGAGTTCCTCGATCCGTTCACGCCCCAGTATCTAGCAGATCTGATTTCGTGGGGCGCTATTGGTGCGCGAACGACCGAGAGCCAGACTCACCGACAGATGGCGAGTGGACTCTCAATGCCTATTGGATACAAAAATGGAACTGGTGGGAGTCTTCAGATTGCGGTCGATGCAATGGTGGCGGCTCGGTCACCACACGCATTTCTCGGCATCGACCTTGACGGTCGAGCTTCCGTGGTCAACACGGCAGGCAACAAGGCCCAGCACCTGATTCTTCGAGGTGGTACGGCAGGCCCTAACTACGACAAGGAGACGGTGATTCTTGCATCGAGCCTTCTAGAGTCGGCAGGCTTACGGAAGAACATCGTTATCGACTGCTCGCACGCAAACAGCAACAAGGACCACAATCGCCAGCCGATCGTGTTCCGTGATGTGATTGCTCAGCGCACCGAGGGCAACAAGGCTGTTATTGGCCTTATGCTCGAAAGCCACCTGAACGAGGGCAATCAGTCGCTGGGTGATCCTGCCGAATTGAAGTACGGTGTCTCAATTACTGATGCGTGCATCAACTGGAAGACCACAGAAGAGTTACTTCGTGAGGCACACGCAGCGCTTAGCTAGGAGGAGCCGATGGTTCGGTTTACTTTTAGGCCAGATGCGAGTCGAGTCAACGGTCATGTCGACTAACGAATTGTTCGCTTCTATAAACGCCGTTCCGGGCCCAACGGTCGCCACCATCGGCACCTTCGACGGAGTTCATCTGGGACATCAGGCGCTGCTGAAAAGGGTGCAGGATGAGGCGGTCGCGCGTGGTGGAAAATCTGTTGCGTTGGTCTTTAAGGAGCAGCCGAGGGCATTCATCAAGCCGGGTGTGCAGGTTTCATACCTCAGCGACTTCGAATCCCGTCGAGACATTCTGAAAGATATTGGCATCGACCACATAGTCGAACTTGAGTTTGGGTCGGCTATTCAGAAGCTTTCTTCTAATGATTTCGTTGCTGCCCTGCAGGAGCGAATTGGCCTGAACGCCCTGATACTAGGGCCAGGTGCGATGATCGGAGCCGACCGCGCAGGGGTTGAGCAACTTTCAGCCGCCAGAAGCCATCCGGATATCGACTTTATCGGCGTTCATTCTATTGTTGTCGACGGGGAGCCCGTTTCGAGCTCTGTCATTCGGATTGCGATTGTCAGTGGTAACTGCGAACTGGCATCGAGGATGCTGGGGCGTAACTACTCAATCGAAGGTGTGGTCGCCAGAGGCGAACAGCAGGGTCGAGATATTGGATTTCCAACCGCCAATATCGAGCCTGATTTCCCGATAACCGTTCCGGCAAACGGCATCTACGCGACAGTGGTGGAAGTCGACGGAGAAGTTCACGATGCAGCGACCAGCATCGGCGTTCGACCTACATTCGAAACTGATGGAGGTCGCACGATCGAGACCTACCTACTAGACTTCGACGGGGATCTATATACGAAGCGGCTCCGGCTTGAATTTGTCGAACGACTCAGGGCTGAAGTCGCATTTAAATCAGTCGATCAACTAGTAGAACAAATGAATCAGGATGTCGAGCAGACACGCCAGATACTGGCTGATATATAACTCGGCTCGAGTTCAATTCTGATCCTCCAAATTTAGAAAATACTCCGATGACAACTAATACAGAATTTTCCAACGTCGCTGAAGATCTCGAATGGCGCGGCGCACTATTCGACGCCACACCCGGCGCTACGCACGCTCTCGCCACTGAGAAAATCACCTGCTACAACGGCTTCGACCCGACGGCCAGTAGTCTTCACATTGGCAGCCTCGTGCCGATCATGGGACTCGTCAGGCTCCAGCAATACGGCCACACGCCGATTGCACTGGTTGGCGGTGGCACCGGAATGATCGGTGACCCGGCAGGACGAGCTGACGAACGCACGTTGATGTCGGTTACTGAGGTTGATGAGAACGTTGAGGCAATTCGTCTTCAACTTGAACCGTTTCTGGATTTCAACGCCAAGTCGAACCCGGCTCGGATGGTCAACAACGCTGACTGGCTTCGAAAGACCGATCTGCTACCGTTCTTGCGCGACATCGGAAAGCACTTCACTGTGAATTCGATGATGGGACGTGATTCAGTAAAAGGTCGCTTCGATCGTGATACCGGAATTTCGTTTACCGAATTCAGCTACCAGCTTCTTCAGGCTTACGATTTTCTGACGCTTTTCGAGAAGGACCAGGTCGGATTTCAGGCCGGTGGCAGCGATCAGTGGGGCAATATTCTTGGCGGTGTTGATCTAATTCGACGGATTCACGGTGCCGACTCTGAGGGTCGGCCGCGGGCGCAAGCTATCGCCTACCCGTTGGTCGTGAATGCAAACGGCGACAAGTTTGGCAAATCGATCGGAGGAGCACCGACACTCGATCCGAAGCAGACTTCGCCGTACAAGCTTTACCAGTTCTTCCTCAATGTGGCCGATGCCGACGTAGTGCCGTATGTGAAGCTGTTCACCATGCTGAATCAGATTCAGGTTGGCAGGCTCGCTGAGGCTATGAACACGGAACCCCACAAGCGAGAGGCGCAGCGGACGCTTGCTGAGGAAGTGGTCAGGACTGTTCACGGCCAACATGGACTTGATCAGGCTATGCGAGTAACACAGGCGTTTTTTGGGGGAGATATTTCCGGGCTTTCGGCCGATGAGATGGAAGATGTCCTGGATGATTCCGAGGTCACCAAGATCACCCGCGATCAGCTTTCAGGCGAAGGCATGAGGTTCTCTGAACTGGCTGTTTCTACGGGCGCCGGAAAATCTGGCGGAGATGTGCGCCGAACGGTTGAGCAGGGTGGAATGTACCTGAACGGCGATCAGGTCTCAGATGCGGGACGGATTGTTGGCGTTGAGGATCTCGTCGAGGGCCGCTTGCTAGTAATTAGGCGAGGTCGTAAGAACTACTCACTGGTGAAGTTGGCCGAGTAGGCGTTGGGAAAGGACTAGGTGGATTTAATTATCCTCTCTTCTGGTTTCTTGATCTACTAATTTTGTCTCAGGGTTGTAACCGTTCCTGATCGTTTTGAAGCCTATGTGATCGTCAAACGCTACGTCTGTTTCGCCCGGTAGTGGCACCCAGACCTATTGGCTCTCTGTATTCCCTGTAACCTCAATTTCAACTTAAATACCACTGAAGTTGAAGGGTCACTACAATTTCTTCTCAGCTTTGAAAGCAAGGCTCTGAGCTAGCCCATCACGCATCTCCTAATTTAGGTTTAATATTCGTTCTTCATTCTTAGGAATACCGCTGAGTTCAAGTAGTCCGGTTCCGAAATTATGACCACCTAACAGAAAAGCCAACTGACCGCGAGCATTGCCAGTAAACTCAACAGGACCGAGCGAATAAATTTTTACAGCGAACTGGAATTTCAGAACACTCTCTACACCAAAAGACACATGTAAACTTTAGACTCGAATATCGAGTTTGCGGTACGCGCTCTCCACTGCTTCTTGGTCTTTTCAAGTTCTTACGATCGCCAATTCGTCTCTGAGGTTGCAAACTTCCTCAGTAATTGCCTTGGTTTACAGCACCCAGTTTGTTTTTGTTGCGATAAAACCGTAAACAGAACGTACAACTCAGTTAAACAAAACCAAAAGGCCTATTGCCGCTAACCCTACGCCAACAAAGAAGACCCTCTGAGGTCTTGGATTAAGGTCCTGAACCCAGCTGATGAGAGTCGTCAGAGCCACCGCCATACCAACGAAACCGGTGATGACAAAACCCGATTGCACGAGCGATGTCTACGGGCACGCCCGCATTCTAGCCCCGCGGGATAGAAATTAGTCAACACGCTCCCTCCTCACAATCACCTCACCTACTACTTGCGGTGAAATTACATCCGTTTAAGGAACTCGGAGTTAGAATCTTTCGTGATCGTTTGTGAAAACGGTCGCTATTGAAAAACTAATAGTCAAAATCCGCAGGAAACGAGCACTCCGGTGAGCAGCCAGAACCAGCCAAATCTTCGAATCCCAGGTCCCGTACCGCTACCCGACAATGTCCTTGAACTCGCAGGGTCGCAGATGATCAATCATCGTGGCCCCGAGTACGCCGACATGCTGGATCGCATGACTAAGAATTTGAAGACGGTTTTCATGACCCAGAATGACGCGTACTTCATCACGTCGTCTGGAACGGGCGCGATGGAAACCGCTGTAGTGAACACGATTTCACCCGGTGACAAGGTTCTTTCAATCATCATCGGTGCTTTTGGAGAGCGGTTTGCTGAAATCGCCGAGGCTTACGGTGCAAACGTCACCAAAATAGTGTTCGATCTCGGGCAGGCTGCCGATATCGACAAGGTCCGAGACACACTCAGGGGCATGCCCGATGTCAAGACCGTGATATTCACCCACAACGAAAGCTCGACCGGGGTAGCTAACCCCCTCGAAGAGCTCTGCAAGGTAATCCACGAAGAGTCGGATGCCCTGATTCTCGTAGACGCCGTCTCAAGCGCAGGTGGCGTGCCCATCGCCGTCGACGCGTGGGGCATCGACGTTGTCGCAACAGCCTCGCAGAAGAGCTGGATTTCGCCTCCCGGAATCTCGATGGTTACTTTCTCAAAAAAGGCCTGGGATGCCTACGCGAAGTCGACCACTCCGAAGTACTACCTCGATATTCAACAGTATGAGGATTATCTCAAGATCGGCCAGCCGCCGTTCACTCCTTGTCTGCCAGCGATTTACACACTGGAAGTTGCATTACAGTCGATGGTCGATGAGGGCATCGAGAACGTATTCGCACGTCATCACGAGATCGCACAGCACACACGAGACGGTGCAAAGGCTCTCGGCCTCGATCTGCTGCCAGACCCAGGCTTTGCTTCGAATACCGTTACTGCCATCCGCTTGCCGGAAGGTCTCGATGGTAAGGCGTTCCTTGCGCAGGTGACCAAGAACTACAACGTGATTCTCGGTGGTGGCCAAAAATCACTCGTTGGCAAGATCTTCCGAGTCGGTCATATGGGCTGGGTCGAAAAGGATCACATCGATAAGGCTTTGAAGGCAGCTGAAGAAACCCTGAAGAACATGACTTGGTAATTCTGAAACAGCGCAGCCCGGTTTGGCTTAGCTGTTTCGAGATAGTGCAATCGGATAGTAGAGACTTGAAAAGTTGATGGCCATGACTTGGTTCTGTCATAACTCAACGCTTGCTCCGCGATTAGGTCGATCTAAATACATGATCGGACCCTGTATTTAAGCTGACAATCCGGTCATTTAAGTTGACCACCTGTCTGTAAAGATATTCCGCCGAGCGTTCACTGCGGTCGGGATGCGTCGTTGGCTGTCTCTAACCTTCTCGTTTTGTGGTCTGGTTCTTCTGGGTCGATAATTCTCACGTGAAAATATCTTTTCGAAAAATGGTGATCACTAGTCTCACGATGACGCTTGTCGTGATTATCGCAGCCTGTGCGGGTTCATCGTCATCTGACTCCGTTGGTACGCCGCTCCCCAGCCCAGCCGCCGAAGAACCCTCCACAGGAGTCGGGATTCCTCCGACGGCACTAGCGTCGCCCATTGCACCTACCATAGAAAAGTTGCCTTCGTTGCCTGTTTTCTACCTATCGACGATTGACGGTGAGTATATTCGGCTCGAAGACCTCATCGGAGAAATTCCGGTGTACGTGCTGTTTATTCCAACGACCAGTGACGAGATCGATCGAGCTCAGATGATCAAATTGCAGTTTCGATACGATGAGTTCGAGCAGCTGGGGGCAAAGATAGTCGTGATAGTTCCCGAATTTCCAACCGAGGTTCTGGATATGAGGGACAACCTCGGTTTGAAGTTTGCGCTAATTGCCGATCCGATTCACGTTCTTGCGGCTGACTGGCAGGTGTTCGATCTGGACGGCGACGGCAGAGTTAGCCCGGCCAGTTTTGTGTTTGATGCCTTTGGGAATCTCGCTGCACGACTGGTGGCAGCCGAACCTGACGATCGTCCGTCTGTTGATGAAGTGCTGTTCGTGATCGAGGAATCACTCAGCGTCGGCGCCGCCTAGCATTAAGGACTGCTTAGAGCCTGCCGCCGAACTGCTGAATAACTGCTCCGGCCGGTGGCTTCGGATAGAAGTTGGTGGCCTTGGCCGGTAGTCGCCATCCACGGGTGACTATCGAAATGAACTCTCTAAGTGGCACCGGCCGCATGATGAATGCCATGCGAGCCGCCCCACTCTCGACCTGTCGAGCGATCAGCCCTGCGTCGTGGTACGGATTGATGATCTGTTCCTCACGCTCGGCAGAAAAAGCCGGTCGTATCACATATGAGTGCAGCTGTGAGTACTCAGAGTTTTCAAGTGCGTTCTCAGCGGGAGGTGGCGATTTCATCCGGGCGATGTGGAACTTGCCGGCCTCTTTCGCATAGAGCCCGAACGTAACCTCGTCAGCCTCTCGTTCACCGAGTGCTATAGAGAACTCTTCGATTTGCTGTGCGACCGATTTTTCGGCTGCAGGCGTCCACTCTTCCAGTTCGCATGTTGCTTCGATCGAGTCGATAAGCGATGCAAACTCGTCGTCTGTCGTTCCTTCAGCCAGCCTGTGGTAGCCACGCGTGATTAGGCCCTGTTCATCGAACGAAACCATCAGCATCATGCGGAAGTTAATCGATTCGTCGTGATCAACTTCTCGTTCGGCCCGAACTCCGCTTCTGTATCGCAGTGCTGCCTCGTAGCGGTGATGTCCGTCAGCGATGAATATTTCGGATTCTTTCAATGTGGCTTGGATCACGCTGATAGTTCCGGGGTCGGAAACCCGCCAGAGTCGAAGCTGTGGCATGTCGGGCGGAGTAAACACCGCCGGCGGCTCGCCGCCTGCGATGGCTCGCACCAGGTTGCCAACGCTCGAACGCAGATCGTCCCTGTATATGACGAGAAGCGGGCTGTAGTTCGACTGGGCAGCAACCATCAACTTCACGCGATCAGCAACCCACTCCGATCGAGTTCCCTCGTGTGGGAGCACAACTTCCTGATCGTAGTCTTCGAGACGAACAGCGGCGATAAATCCTCGCCTTTTCATTTTTTTCCCCCGGTACTCGAAATCCTCTTCAACGACGTATATCGAGGGGGTTTCTTCGTGCTTTAGAACACCAGAATCGGTCCATGAATGCGCTGTTTCAGCTGCCAGTTCATAGGGATCAGCAGCCAGCCCGCGCCGCGCCAGTTCAAGCCTGACTATGTTGTAAGGAGAACGGTCGTACAAATCCTGCTGGTGCTGGGGCGTGATGACATCGAAGGGCGGGCAAACGTGAAGGCTCACGTCGCCTGCTACATCTGGGTTGTAACGCACTGCCCTGAAGGGCTGAATATCTGCCATGAAGCGAAAGATGAATCTTATTTTAGGGAGAGGACGTGGTCGATACGAACATGTAGACAAACGAGTATAGACCTGCGAACTTGGTTCATATCTTGATCCGATGTGTCCATCTCCATGATAAATCAGCCTAAGCCTTGGCTGGGGGCGTTGTTATACTCGTCAAACCGTTGGTGAAGCGAGGAATTCGATCGACAGCCATGGGCTGATTTTTCTATGTTTCGCCATTTCTGAACTATCTTTTGCCAGACCAAGACCTTCCACTACAAATGCAGTTCGATTCCGATTCGCCTGAATCGGGCAGTTCAGATTCGAACGAGATCACTGTTCGAGCCGCACAACTCCGGTCCGAGATTAATCGGTCTAATCGGCTGTACTACGTAGAAAACGCTCCCGAACTCGATGACGCCGAGTGGGATGGGCGAATGCAAGAACTGCTGAAGCTTGAAGAGGCGCATCCGGCGCTTCGAACGCCCGATTCTCCGACGCAGCGTGTTGGCGCACCGCCCACCGATGGATTTGACGAAGTTATTCACCCTGTACCAATGCTCAGCCTTGGGAACGTCTTTGACGAGGACGGCTTGAGAGTCTGGTATCAGCGTGCTCTCGACTATCTCGAATTGGAAAGCGCGCCGATGGTGTGCGAGCTAAAGATCGATGGCCTGGCGCTGGCGATCACCTATCGTGACGGTGTGATGGAACGTGCAGCAACCCGTGGTGACGGGGAGCGTGGTGAAGACGTAACAGCAAACGTTCGTACGATTCGTAGTGTTCCTCTGAAACTGGAGGGAGCCGATAGTACGATTCCTCCTGTAGTGGAACTGCGAGGCGAGGTGTTCCTGCCGAATTCACGATTCACCGAACTGAACGCCGAAAGAGAAGAGGCTGGCCTCCCTGCTTATGTAAACCCTCGCAACTCGGCTTCAGGATCGTTGCGGCAGCTCGACTCAACAGAGACGGCGAAACGTCCGCTCGACATGTTTTTCTATGCACTCGGATACGTCGAAGGAACCGAAGAGTTTGGGAGCCACTGGGACACGCTTCAGGCGATCAAAATCTGGGGCGGTAGGACCAACGAATATGCTAAGAAGGTCGAAACGGTCGAAGAGGTGATGGCGTTTATCACTAAGACGGGCGAACGGCGGGAATCGCTCGACTACGGCATCGATGGCGTTGTGATCAAGATCGATTCGATCGCCATTCAGCGTCGACTCGGATACGTAGGTCGTGATCCACGCTGGGCCATCGCCTACAAGTTCCCTGCCGAGCAGGTTGAGACCGTTCTCAAAGCGATTCACGCGAACGTCGGGCGTACTGGCGCATTAACGCCGTGGGCCGAGCTTGAGCCGGTGGTTGTCGGCGGCGTCACGGTGGGGCGTGCCACTCTTCACAACAAGGACGAAATCGCACGCAAGGATTTTCGTGAGGGTGATCGTGTCGTTATTCAGCGGGCGGGCGATGTGATTCCGCAGGTGGTCGAGGTTTCATCGAAGAACAGGCGATCGGCTGATTCGGTTCCGTTCGAATTTCCAGATGCGTGTCCATCATGCGGAACTGAGACGGTGCAGAGCGAAGACGAGGCTGTTACCCGGTGCGTGAACACGACATGTCCCGCCCAGTTTGAGCGTTTGCTAGAGCATTTTGCTTCACGTGGGGCCATGGATATCGAGGGTCTTGGTGAACGAGTTGCGCAGGATCTGCCGAGACTCGGGTTTATCGCGAATATCGCTGATGTATACCGGCAGCACGAACGCCGTGACGATCTACTCAAACTCGAAAAGATGGGCGAGACCCGGGTCGATAATCTGCTGAAGGCCATCGAAGCATCTCGTTCTCAGTCGCTGGCTCGACTGCTTTTTGCACTTGGTATTCCGGGGATTGGATCGGAGAGTGCAGAGTGGCTTTCACGTCGATTCCGTAATATGAACGGCGTAAAGGAGTCGACCGAGGAGGAGTTGCTGGCAATCAACGGGATTGGTCCGGGCGTAGCTAAAACAATCATCAACTATTTCGCTGTTGATCAAAATCGACAGTTGGTTGACGATCTGATCGAGCTTGGTATCAACCCGATTGACGATACATCGGAGCCCTCGGCGGATCATCCTGCGAACGGTGTGACATTCGTGGTTACAGGTCGGCTCGACTCTATGTCACGATCTGAGGCGCAAAATCGAATAAAGACGCTGGGCGGCAAGGCAACGGGTTCGGTTACAAAGAAAACCGACTACCTGTTGGCGGGTACCGATGCTGGCTCAAAGCTCGAAAAGGCTCAACGACTCGGAATCCATGTGATCGACGAGGCTGAGTTCATCGCGTTCATGGACGATGGTCTAGTTCCGGTTGCACCAGATCCAGAATCTACGCCAGAAACTCCGTAAAAATCGGTCATCTCCTCGCAGTGTATTACTAGCGCTGGAGAAGGTCGAATTGGTCAACCTTGTAAGCCCTGTAGTACGTTCAGGATTTGTTCCATTTTCATTTACTGAAGATCGGTTCAGGCAGCCACAACCTGTGCAGGCAATTCTCGACGGTTTCGAATACCCGGGCGAGGTGGTCGTAGCTCCGAATTGGCAATCTGAATTTGGAGAGCCGCTGAGTAGGATACCGATGTTTTGGTTGGTGCTGCTCCAGACAAAGGAGGGACCATCCGTCAAAGTGATTGCAGACAGGCGGAGATGCGAGAGGGTTATTTCGCCACAAATGATCCTAGATTGAGTCTAGTTAGGGCGTGTTGACCATCCACTGGCTGTCGAGCGGCAGATGCTTCAGGCGCGTTTCGGATTGAAGTCGCTGGTACAGAATCCTATCCACTGGTTATCTTTCAGAGATGAATTCGATCGGTGGCGGATCTACTATCGTCGGTCTTATCTTGAAGATCATGCCGACAAGCAGGAGCACAACTATGAGGTCGAGACGAAAATAGACAAAACGAGTCAGCGAGTAATGCAAATCGAGCTGCTCGAGCGCGTATATTCCGTGCGGTCTGAGATGAATTCCGACATTGCCCAGCTGTGGAGCGAGACGATCCAGCTATTCGCTGTATGCGAGAACGACGGATCGGCAATTCGACTTGTAGACGTGCCAGTATGTTCGGATTGCGATAGGCTGCAGGGGCAACCAGTGAATCGCACCGACATAATTGATATGGTTTCCGAGATTGATTGACTCTTCACCGGATACCGGGATCGGTTGGCATCGGTAATCTCGAATTTGGTGATGGAACCGGCTGATTCCGGCAAATTGTGGAGCCTATTCAGACTAAATTCCGCTGGAGATTTGTCTGACCTCGCGAATGTTCTTGACGATAAGGTCATATCCTTCTTGAACGAATTGCTCGACGAATCTAGCGGAAAATCTGGCGATTGGGCGTCTCCTCACTCTTAGACAAACTATTTCCTAGCGGCGGCGGCGGTAGATCTGAAGGTCCACCGTGGATCGTGCTCGGGCTTGGAAATCCAGGTGATGAGTATCGAAACACCCGGCATAACGTCGGGTGGTGGTGCATGGACGAGCTGGTTCGACGCACCAAGGCCGAGCTTAATCGCAAACGAAAAGAATTGCGATTTGCGGAGGTCGACCTCAACGAGAAACGGGTCGTGCTGGCTTACCCGCGCACCTTTATGAACCGGTCAGGATTGGCGCTAAGCTATCTCATAAACAGATTCAACACCAGCCCGAAAAAAATCCTCGTCGTTACCGACGACATAAATCTTGCTCCAGGTTCCGTGCGTATACGGTCAAAGGGTGGCGCTGGAGGTCACAACGGTCTCAAATCCATCATCGCTGCACTCGGAACTAACGAGTTCCCTCGAGTACGCATCGGTGTTGGGAATCCCGATTCTGCAGAGGAGCAGGTCGGTCACGTGCTGGGCACGTTCGACCCGGCTTCACGAGAGTTGGTATCGGCTGCAACACTCCGAGCTGCTGATGCGATAGAGATGGTCGTGAATGGTGAATTCGATAACGCAATGAACAAATTCAACGGCAATGGCGAAACATCAACAGCAAAGTGATACTGCCTGGTCGAGCCACAATGCATTTCAGCCGTTTCACATTTTTCATGGCGTTACTTCTTGGTTTTGGCAGCCTGATATTTCTTCTTGCCGCCTGCCAGAACTCGGATCCCCAGAGTTCGAACCCCTCGAGTGACGATCAGACCTCGACAGCCACATCAACCCAGATTCCTACACAGCAGGCACCAGTTGTACACACTCCGTCAAGTACGCCGTCTCCGGACACACCTCCCCTAGCGACAGTCGAGCGATTATCGGGAACGGCAACTAACGTCCCTTTACTATCGTTTTCACCGCCCAACACTCCAACAGAGACCCCTATCCAACCTGCCCCAACTCAAACCCAGATTGTGCCTGACACGACTTCCGGTGGAGATCCAGTACCGGCGACTGAGACAGCTGTAGTGTCGACGCCAACACCGATGCCGAGCAGCACTCCGGTAGTTATGCCCGTTACCGCGTCACCTAATATACCAACGCCACCCGATCGGGATCTACAGGATCTGGGAAGGAGGCTAATCGACGGCTACATCGAGCCAATAAACTTTGGGAGTTCAGAACCGTTTACTCTGGGCCAAAAAGTAGGTTTCTGGGTCTAGAGTGACAACGGCTACGTTGAGATTAGAGTGAAGGTGATGCACATATCACGTCACGACTTTTGGAAATTTGTAAACTGCTTCATCCCCGATACAGATGACATCGTTGAGGTCGTTAAAAAATTCGAATCGGACGTGTGGCCGGCTGTGACCGACGTGTTCGGGCTTCCGCTAACACCCGGGATTGATGGTGATGACCGAATGGTTGTTTACAACGCCGTTCTACGCAGCGGAGTCGCTGGATATTTCTCGGCTGCCGATTCTTATCCGGTGCAGATTCGTAAGCATTCGAACCAGCGCGAAGCTCTGTATATGTCGGCTGATCGAATTGATCTCAACACGACTGAATACCTGAGTGTGATAGCACACGAACTACAGCATGCTACTCATTTCGCTTCGGATCCAAGTGAAGATTCGTGGGTAAACGAGGGACTGTCTGAGATCGCCGCTGAGATTGCAGGTTTTGCTCGATCGGCGGAATCAGCGTTTGTTCGGGCTCCTTCAACCTCGCTCGTCGATTGGGCTCAGCAAATAGGCGTTTCAGCAGCGAACTACGGTGCGGCAAAGCTCTATTTCGCCTTTATGGCATCCCACTACGGAGGAAACGACATGCTTGCTGCTATCGCTCGTCATCTGGAAGATGGCATCGACTCGGTAGATAGCACGCTTGCCGAACGGGGCTTCAATGTGACTGCAGATGATGTGTTCGCCAACTGGCTAATCGCAAATTACCTTAGCACTGACGAAGGCCCGTACAGCTACGAGAACCGCTCGGTGCCCCCGGTCAAGAACATCTATAAACGAGCACCCGCCGCCCTGACCGGTTCGGTTAGAGCTTTTGGCGCCGACTATGTGGTCACGTCAACTCGATCAGGAAAAATGACGGTCTCGTTTACTGGCGACCCTGAAACCTCTTTACTCAACATGACGCCGTATTCGGGTGATACGTGTTGGTGGACGAACCAGGGCGATTCGATCGACTCAACACTTACACGTCCCGTAGATTTACGGTCGGTTAATTCGGCTACTTTGAAGTACTGGGTCAACTACGATATTGAGGAGTTCTGGGACTACACATATGTGTTGGTTTCGACCGACGATGGAGCGAGCTGGAGTATTGTGGACACCGCTCTATCGGTTGATCATGATCCGAATGGAAACGCATACGGTGCAGGTTTAACTGGCGTAAGCAAGGGCTGGGTGCAAGATTCAGCCGATCTTTCTGAGTATGCCGGTCAGCAGTTGCTGCTGAGAATCGAGTACATCACTGACGATGCGGTTTTCTCTAAGGGTGCCTGCTTCGACGATTTCGAAATCGCTGGGTTGGACTGGTCGGACGATACGTCGTCTGTTGGAGACTGGGTTGCAAACGGATTCGCCCTGGTTGAAGAAACAGTTCCCACGCAGTATCTCGTTCAGGTCATTCATGAGAAGCAGGTTGGTGATCCGATCGTTTACCAGATCCCGATCGGTATCGATGCAAAAGGTGATTTAACGATTGAGGACGTGGGTAACGATGATCTGATCGTCACGGTGGTCAGCGCAATCACGCGCCAATCAGCGATTCCTACGAGTTACACTCTGGCGATCCAACCGTAATGTGAACCGCGTACGGTCGCACTGTCAGCTAATCCTTTATCAAAGCTGGAGTACTCATCATTAGCAAGCTTTTCACTCCCATCGAAATCCGAGGCGAGATCATACCGAACCGCGTCTTTTATTCTCCCATGTGTGAGTACTCGTGCGATGGCGACGGTATCGCCACCGAGTGGCACCGAATTCACCTAGGGTCGAAAGCGGTCGGTGGAACGGGACTTGTTATGGCTGAGGCGACCGGGGTCAGCCCTGAAGGCAGGATCACGCCAAGCTGTCTCGGTATATGGTCCGATGCACACGTCGATGCATTGCGTCCGATCACGGCTTTCATATCAAGTCAGGGTTCCGTCCCAGCCATCCAGATCGCACATGCCGGTCGTAAGGCTTCCCACTCAGAGCCTTCGAATACTCCAACGCGACATCTCGAATCGAACGAAGGTGGCTGGCAGTCAGTCGGGCCAAGCGCAATTCCGTTCGACGAAACTTTTGGGACCCCAAAAGAATTGACGAAGCAGGAGATTGCCGCGGTCACCCAGTCGTTCGTCGATGCTTCACTTCGTTCGTTAGATGCTGGTTTCAGGGTACTCGAGCTTCATTTTGCCCATGGATACCTCGCCAGTTCGTTTATGTCGCCACTTTCTAATCATCGAGTAGATGAATACGGCGGGTCCCTTGAGAATCGTTGCCGTTTTGCATTAGAAACAATCGCTGCTGTACGGGCAGCGATACCTGAGTCGGTGCCGTTGCTCGTGCGAATATCTGCCTCAGAGTTCATTGAGGCTGGCTGGGACATCGAGGATTCGATACAGCTTTCGAAATGGATGAAAAATGCCGGGGTCGATCTGGTCGACGCTTCAGGGGGCGGCAATGCCTCTAATCAGGTCGTGGAGCTCAGCCCCGGGTACCAGGTGCCATTCGCGGCTGCGATTCGAGAACATGCGGGAATAATGACTGGTGCAGTCGGTCTGATCACCCAAGCCCGACAGGCAGAAGTGATTCTTGAAGCCGGGGATGCCGACGCCATATTTCTTGGGCGAGAGATTATGAGAAATCCATACTGGGCCCTGTATGCCCAAGCACAGCTGGATGGAAAATCGGATAGTTGGCCGATTCAATACGAGAGTTCAGTGTTTGAGGGCACATACGTAGGACCGCAAGAGTAGAGTTCGTTCCAGCACCTCAGGCATTAGGTGATCGGTACCTGTTAGCTCAGGTAGTCCGCGGTCGCTCGAACAAACAGTTCGACGCCTGTCGGCAGACTCGCTTCATCGAAGTCGAATTTCGGGCTATGGTGTACCTCGGTTCCCTCCGTCTCACCTCCGACAAAGAAGAATGCCCCAGGGACTCGGTGCAAGAATTCCGACATGTCTTCACCGCCCGTCACAGGTTCGATTTCTGCAGCACCGTCTCCCACAACCTGTTCAGCTATACCTGACAACCAATCGGCGACATCGGCATTGTTGACTGTCGGCCGGACGCGTTGCTGCTCAATCACTGTAATTTTGGCTCGACCCGCCTCACCAACTCCGGTCGCTATACGTTGAATTGCCACATACATTCGATCCAGTTCTCCTACGCCGAATGCGCGAACCGAGCCCTGCAACTCTACTTTCTTAGAAATGATGTTGCCGGCACGGCTGTCTGTCGTGAAACTACCAATCGTTAGTACTCCCGGGGTCATGGGAGAAGTCTCACGACTTAAAACAGTCTGGAGCGCCATGACAATCTGGGAACCAATCACAACTGGGTCAATTGTTTTTTGCGGCCAACCTGCATGCCCGCCGGGGCCTTCGATAGTAATGGCGAACCTGATCCCTCCTGACATGAGAGGGCCTCTGTTGGTTGCGATTGTTCCGACCGGCAATACATTCATGATGTGGAGACCAATTATGCGGTCGGGTTTGTATTGATCGAGGACGCCGTCATTAATCATTGCCTCAGCACCGGAGATCGTTTCTTCAGCAGGCTGAAACAGGAACACAACTTTTCCTTTCAGCTGATCTTTCATGCTGACAAGAATTTCGGCAGCCATGATGAGAATCGAGGTGTGTCCGTCGTGCCCGCACGCGTGCATTGCTCCGTTCGTCGAGGCGAACTCGAGCCCGGTTTCTTCATCGACTGGTAGGCCGTCTATATCGGCCCTGATCATCAGTGTTGGGCCGGGTCGTGCACCTTCCAACACGGCAACTACTCCGGTTTTGCCGATACTGGTCTGCATCGGGAGTCCGAGAGCGTTCATTCGTTCGGCGATTAGTTCCGCCGTGGCAATTTCCTGAAACGCCAGCTCAGGCATAGCGTGGAGGTGACGCCGGAGGGCGATTAACTCTTCAGTTTTATCGCGTACTGCCTGGGAAATGGCGTCGTTCATGCTGGCTCCTGATCGAACATTGTGGCGGATTCGGACGGAAGTCTAGCAGGAGCGAAATAGCCCGATGGTCAACTCAAATTGAAGTCGTAGTTAGCCAGTTCGTTCAATTTTGCGAGAAGGTCATCGGGGGGCTGTCCCATTTCGGTGGCCTCGATTGCGAGCTTGAGATGGCTGATTTCGGCCATGCCAATTTCGACTCCCGAAACACCAGGATGGCATAGCGCACAGCGACCTGCGACCTGCGATCGTTGACCTTGATCTGACCTGAGAAGCGGCAGCACCTTTCTCATTCGCTGCTCATCAGAAGCAACATCGTTGTCGAGAGCAACGCCACCCTCTTTGCCTGTTCTAACATCGGTGGCGATCACGCCCGCTGCTAGTACCCGAATAACGATTACACCGAGACCGTTGTCTGCGCAAGCAGCGATGATGTTCTTGTGATCGTAGGCACCAGTTTGCCTTGATATCTCGCCCGGCCGACGGGGTCAGTAGGTTGTAGTAAATCTGGGCAGCTTCGAACGTCTGGCTCGCTATTACTTCGTGTAACGTGTCGACTTCCCCGGTAGAGGTAAAACCAATGTGGCGAGTTAGCCCTTTATCGACAAGAGACTGCATCGCGTCGGCTATCCCGCCTGAACGCAACATGTCGTCGGGTGTGAGTGCGTTTGGAAAGGTGCTGGCTAACCCGCCGATACGATTGTGGACCTGGTAGAGATCGATACTATCCATTCCGAGTCGTTCAAGGCTCGCCGTAAGCGCCCGCTCGGCCTGGCCGGTAAAGTCGCCAGAATCTCGATCGAAGGCTGTTTTGGTCGAGATGTAAGGACGGTCTTGTTCTGACAGATCATCGATAAGCCATGCGATAGCTTTTTGGGAAAGTCAGTTGCCGTAGCTAGATGCTGTGTCTATCCAGATGATCCCGACGTCCAGCGCGATTCTTACTGCGCGCCGGCGAGTGTCGTAATTAGCATTGAACAGGATCCCTCAAACAGCACCACCACCAAAAATCATTTCCGAGATCTCAACTCCTGTATTGCCAAGCTTCCGGTATTCCATTTGGAATTCCTCAGGGTTGTTCTGAAACTTGAATTTCGTTATCTGGTGAAGATTATTTAGCTGCGATACGATCCCAGCCAGTGTATGGCACGAGCACATCCGGTATGACCACTGAGCCATCCTCTTGAAGGCCGTTTTCGACTATGGCGATCCAGATTCGGGGTAGTGCCAATCCTGAGCCATTCAGGGTGTGGGGCAGCCTTGTTGAAGCGCCTGCCTCTGGGCGATAACGTGTACCGTTTCGGCGTGTCTGGAAATCGGTACAGGTCGAGATAGAGCTGACCTCGAGCCACTCTGCCGAGCCGGGTGACCAGACTTCGATATCGTATGTTTTCGCTGATTGGAATCCGATGTCGCCAGCGCAGAGCTTCAGCACTCGGTAGGTCAGACCTAATCGCTGGCAGAGTACCTCAGCTTCACCGACCATATCTTCGAGTACTTCTTCCGAATCTTCCGGTTCGACGTAACGGAACATTTCGACTTTTTCGAACTGGTGAACGCGTTTGATTCCTCGCACGTCACGTCCGGCCGATGTGTGTTCCTTACGGAAGCTTGGTGTCTGTGCGACGTACTTGAGCGGCAAGGTGCCAGAGTCGATTATCTGACCTTGATGCAGCCCGTTGAGTGCGACTTCTGCGGTAGGCACAAGCCAGAGATCCGACTCATCGTCCCGGTAAAGATTGTCCTTGAACTTCGGCAGGTTGCCCGATCCGGTCATCGTCTCGCCACGCACAAGCAACGGCGGATCGATCTCGGTGTAGCCGTGTTCCTCGGTCTGGACGTCGAGCATCCATGCTGCCAGGGCCCGTTGAAGTTTTGCGCCTTTGCCTTTCAGCACGAAAAAACGGGCTCCTGAAATGCTGGCGCCGACTTCGAGATCGAGTATTCCGAGCGCCGGAGCGACGTCCCAGTGGGCGTTGCCGTGTGTTTCGGTCGAGCCTTCGGACGTGCGCACGAGGATGTTCGATTCTTCGTCCAGCCCGTCAGGCACATCGTCCAGAGGTGTGTTTGGAATCGGGAGCAACGTAGTCTCGAGTTCATCAAGCACCGTTGTCAGCTCAGCCTCGACAGTCTTAATCCGATCGCCGGTCTCACGCATCTCTGTGATTTCTTCAGGTGTTGGCTTTCGCTTTTCATTTCCGATCGCCTTGCTCACATTGTTGCGGCGAGCACGGTCGACGTCGGCTGTCTGGATCAACTCTTTGCGTCGAGAGTCTAGTTCTAGGATCCTATCGATCGGCGGGTCTTCTCCGCGGCGAACCAGTGCGGTTCGGAATTTCTCAGGATCTCGGACTATCTGTTCCAGTGAAAGCACTTTTTTACCCTAGTAATGGTTGAAGAAGCGTTGACGTTCGTACAAAGAATTAGATCAAGAATTACGCATGGCAGGGAATAGCAAGATTTCGCGTATCGACTCTTCACCGGCAATCAGCATAGTTAGCCTGTCGATACCGAGTCCAAGCCCTCCGGTTGGCGGCATTCCGTGGTCGATCGCAATGAGGAAGTCTTCATCCAAGCGATCAGCTTCATCGTCGTCGAACTCCAAACGCATTCTTTCCTGCTGCTCGAACCGCTCGCGCTGGTCTATCGGGTCGTTTAGCTCAGTAAACGCGTTCGCAAGTTCGGTGCCTATAACGAAAGCCTCAAACCGCTCGACGATCTCATCGGAGTCCGGTTTGCACTTTGCGAGCGGTGACATCTCGACCGGGTAGTCGATCAGAAAGTGAGGTTGAATCAGATGCGGCTCTACTTCTGTCGAAATCACCTTATCGAGCAGGCGGCCCCAGGCTGATCCGGCTTCAACGTGAATCCCACGCTCGTGCATCGCGTTGGAAAGCGATTCGACGTCACGGGATTCGACAAAATCGATTCCTGTGCGCGATTTGATCTCTTCGCGAAGATCGAGTCGGGGCCACGGCGGCGGCAGGTCGATCTCGTCTCTGACACCCTCTATGGCTGGCAGCACCATCGAACCGGTTGTCGCTTTGGCGATGTGGGCGACCATGTTTTCGACAATTTCCATCACGTCAATGTAGTCGGCATAGGCCTGATAACTCTCGATGGTTGTGAACTCAGGAATATGGTCGTGGTCGAGGCCTTCGTTGCGAAACAGGCGTCCGATTTCAAAGACACGCTCGATGCCGCCGACGATCAGTTTTTTCAAATAAAGCTCGGTTGCGATTCGCAGGTAGAGGTCGCGGTCGAGTTGGTTGTGGTGCGTCTGAAACGGTGTCGCCTGTGCACCGGCTGCGACGGGAACGAGTATCGGTGTTTCGACCTCAATAAATCCCAGGTCGTGCATGAAAGAACGCATTTCGCGTACGATACTTGATCGCAGAAGAGCATTTTTCATCGCATTGTCATTTGATATCAGATCGAGATAGCGCTGTCTGAATCGAATCTCCTGATCCTGCAGACCGTGCCACTTGTCTGGGAGCGGTCGAATCGCCTTGGTAAGCACGGTGATTTTTTCCGCTTCGACGCTTATTTCGCCTCTGCGTGTCCGAATCACCGGGCCCTCGACACCGATGATGTCGCCAATATCTAGCAGGCCAGTGATTTCGAAAGCCTCGTCGCCCATCGTGTTCTGTCGGGCAAACGCCTGGATCAAACCGTAGCCATCTTTTAGGTCGATAAATGCAGCCTTACCCATGCCGCGGCGGGCCACGATCCTGCCTGCTACTCGAATGACCTCAGTTTTGGGATGTTCGGTATCGCCAACACCATTCGTGCCCATGATCTCTCCGTACTCGAACAGCTGAGTAGCTTCGACCGATGTATGGGTTCGGTCGAAACGCGGGGGATAGGGATCGAGTCCTTTTGACCGAATCTGAGCAGCCTTGGCGAGTCGATCCTCGATGAGTTTGCGTTCACCGGCCGCCGACTCTTCCTGAGTTGGGTATTCTGGTTGATCTTCGTTAGTCATATTTATCGGCACAGATATTCTCGCGTTGGTTCTATCGGATCGTGCCCCGGTGGTGTCGCAATTCATTCTAAGGGAGCGTCCCGGTGAATTCAGCAGACAGATTCAACACGAATCGAGCGTTCCATCTCCCCGGCGGAGAGGGCTTCTTGCACCGTAAATTCCAATCAGGTGGCTCCGTATCCGTGTAAAACGCATAAAACCCGTAACGACCGACGATGGTTGCCAAACTCAGGTTCCGTGAATAATCGCTAACATCCGAAAATACATCAGGGGTTTCAGGTGCGGATCGAAAGCGCGATGAGCAACAGACGGAGAGGGTCGTCCGATTCCAGACGAGCTTCCAGTGGAAATTCTCTACGCCCAACTACATCCAAAGTGAGATCGGCAATTTTCTCGATGCTCGGACCCGCTGGAGCCAGTGGCCTTCGTGTTCTCGACATCTATGCCGGAACTGGTGCACTTGGAATAGAGGCTCTTCAGCGCGGTGCCGAACTCGCTGTGTTCATCGAGCAAGACGCACGTCGGTGTGACGATATTAAGAAAGCCCTAGAACGACACAGGTTGGCAATGCAAAGTTCTGTTCAAAGAGGTAGCGCACTCCACGCAGTCGGAAGACTGAAAGGTGAGTTCGATCTGATTTTTGCCGATCCACCATACGATCTCGTTGAGTTCGAGGCGCTGTTCGAACGTGTCGAAGAGGCAAGGCTTATCGCTCCCAAGGCGATTGCATTTCTGGAACATTCAAAAATGACCGAGCTGCCCGATTCTCTACCGGGGCTCACGTTATCGACTCACCGCCTGTATGGCGATACTGCAGTTTCGGTCTACAAGAGTAACCAGAAGCTAACGACGGCATCACAACAGTCAGGGAGCGAATAGATGCCGACCGCAATCTATCCCGGCACGTTTGATCCGGTGACAAAGGGTCACATAGATATTGTCGAAAGAGCATCGCAAACCGTCGAACATCTGACGGTCGGTGTGGTTGAAGTATCGTCGAAACAAACGATGTTCAACGTCGACGAACGGATAGCGATGTTCTCTGAAGCCGTGGCACACCTGCCTAACGTTTCAGTGGAATCGTACTCAGGTCTAACGGTCAATGGCGCTCGAGCAATCGGAGCGGATTTGATAATTCGTGGCCTCCGAATCACGAGTGATTTCGAGTACGAAAGTGAAATGGCACTAATGAACCGCAGGATGGCTGAAGATATCGAAACGATCTGTCTTTTCATGACAACGTTTGTAACGTTCTTCTTCGGCTCG
>CAYTAO010000007.1:12194-12410 GCA_964435915.1 uncultured Dehalococcoidales bacterium | reverse complement strand
CAGTAGCAGTTAGCACGCGTCAGTCGACACGCATGGAGGCAGTAATGACACTTATGTCGCAGCTCGAGGACCTTGAGGCGATGATCGTCAAGGGTCGAGTACCTGGAACGGCACGAACTCTCGGAAATCTCGAGAAAATCACGGCAGCCATCACTGAAATGAAGAGTGATATGCCCACCCAGATGAGTGAAGCAGAAGTCGTTGTCCGTCTGAAGG
>CAYTAO010000007.1:0-12184 GCA_964435915.1 uncultured Dehalococcoidales bacterium | reverse complement strand
CGATCATCAAGCAGGCTGAACTCGAGGCCCGCCGGATTCGCGCATACGCAGACGAAGAAGCCACAACAATTCGCCAGCTGGCCGAAGAGCAGTCGAACACCCTGCTCACCACTTCGCAAGAAGAGGCCCAGAATATGATCAGCGAGACCGAGATCACTCGTGTGGCAACCAAACAGGCAATAGAGATCGAGACCGATGCTCAGGCACGCGCCACCCGGTTGATCGATGATGCCGAGAATAATGCCAACGACATTTTGAAAGAGGCAGAGACCTCAGCAACAGCGCGACACAAAGGTGCAGATAACTACGCCCGAGAAGTACTGTTCACGCTCGAAGAACGAATCGCAGACACGCTGGGTCAAGTCCGAGGTGGAATCGACCTTCTGGATGCACGACCGAGCGAAAAAGTCGCCGACTAGTACTGCTTCATCTGCCAGATACACCGTCCAGACCTCCCTCTATTGGCTTAGTGCTGTGAGAGGGAGGCGGACGACCTCTGGCCGAAAAACCTGAGAATTGGACTTTGGCGTTGCAGAAAATAATCCCACCTCCGACCCAAGATCTCGCCTGGGTGATTGGTCCGTACCAGGAACCGATCGCTCACGTTGCGCCCAGAGAAACCGTCCAGATTTCGACACTGGATGCGTTCGGTAACCTCATCGATTCGCCAGATCTGGACCTCACGGAGATTATCCAGTTACCTTTCGTGAACCCCTGTACCGGGCCGATGTTCGTCGATGGAGCAGAGCCCGGCGATACCCTCGCGGTAACTATCGATTCGATTTCAATCACTCGGGATTACGCTGTTAGCTGCCTGATTCCTGAGTTCGGTGGACTCTGTGGCACGCCGTTCACTCGCGTGCTCAACGAGCCCTTGCCGCAGCGGATAATGCTGCATTCGCTGGACGCGTCTGAGATGGTTTTTGATTCGAACCTGAATATCCTTCCAATACCAGTAGAGCCGTTCTACGGGACGATCGGCACATCACCTTCGCTGGAGGCTATATCAACGCTCTCCCCTGGCTTTCATGGCGGGAACATGGACGCTGCTGACATCTGCCCGGGCAACACGGTGTACCTGCCGGTTAATGTTCCGGGTGCTTTGCTGTTTTTGGGGGATGGACACGCGGCGCAGGGTGATGGCGAAGTTTGCGGTGTGGCTGCGGAGGTTCCTACGACAGGGACTCTGACAATCGATTTGATCAAAGGTCGTCGCACCCCGACTCCCCGTATTGAATCCGGTGAGTTTCTGATGTCGGTAGGCAACGCGAGACCGATGGAGGACGCTGCTCGGATAGCGTTCTACGATCTAGTGACGTGGCTTTCGACGGAATATGGATTCGACCGGCTCGAGGCTTACCAGCTTTGCTCGCAGGTGGCACAGGTTCGACTTGCGAACATGGTCGACATTCTCTATTCGGTCATAGCCAAGTTCCCTAAGCGGTATCTAATTCGGGACTGAGCTGGTGTCGACACATGCTTGTGGGTGGCGTGGAAATCACATTTGATGTCCATGGAATGTGCTCTGAGTGACCTGAAGTAGTACCGTTTCGATCCAGGCGACACTGATCAATCTCTCAGAAAACATGCCGTCGGCATCTAGACTAGGCCCGATGTCCAATCGCCGCCTAGTACGGTTTCGAACATCTCGGCCGACTCGTCGTTCCAGCCAAACCGATTTACGAGGTTCAGTCGATAGATCAACTCGAGGCTGCTCAAGCGGGCAGACATCATTTCGTCGCTGAGGTCGCCCTGACAGAGCTTCACGAACGGCTCCATCAGATCGATATCAAGCGGATCGTTGTAAACCGCCTCGAGTTGTTCCGGCACGAAGTTCCACGGGTATCGCCAGAACCTCAGAAGCATGTCTAGCTCATAGTCGGCGGGTGCGAGTGCCATTCGATCGAAATCGATAATCCCCGATAGTCCACCCTGATGGTCGATCAGGATGTTCCCGAACCAGAGATCACCGTGACACAAAACTCTGGGTCGATCTACCAACGCCTCGGCCCACTCAGCAAATGCCCCCTGCGATTGTGTTAGAACTCGGCCAGGAACTATGGCATCGACTGCACGTAGAGACCAGTTGAACGATTGCCTGATGTGCTGTGCCCAATCTCTGGTTTCGGCGTGAAGCATCGATTCATCTGGTATGAATTTCTGCAGTTGCGCTAATGCTTCGACGAGCTGGTCCGTGAGATTTCGTTTTGAAGCAGAATCCAATCCGGGCCAGACGTTGTAGCCGCTTGATCCCTCAAGGCGAGTGAGAATTACCCACGCTCTCCCCTCCAGTGCACCCGTTTCCAACACCCTGGGAGTAGCAACGTTGGGGATTTCCATCTGGCTCACAGCAAGTTCATGGCTGAATCGTTCCGGGCGCCCTACCTCGGGATCGATCTTGATAACTGTTTCGTTGCCGATAAACACCCAGGTTCCGTATCCGAAGCCGTAGTCGACATTGCTGCCAAGTTTGTTGGCTGCCCACTCACGAACGCGTCCGAGCGCGGCGTGGTCGTCTTTTTCGTAGTTTCGTACCCAAGGGTTGATCAGCATGGCTGCTGACAAGTGTACGGGTGCGGGGTATGGAGGCAATCCTCTTCATGAGGGAGAGGACTTAGGTGAGGGGGAATCTGGTGGAGGGCTGGCTTCAGCGGTGATTGCCCGAGTCCCTTCCTTCGAGGACCTCAGGATGGCATTTGTAGGGTGGGTTCCGTTTTAAGGGTCTTGCCTGTGGTGGGCATTCCCCCTCAACCTAACCTTCTCACTCAGGGAGAAGAAATAAAATGGCGTGAAGATGCTCGATTTTCAAAGCTCACGCGGGCTTGAATGCTCGAAGTGTGAGGTTGATAAGCGATGAGCGCCACTCTTCTGTGATGCCGGTGCTCTTTCGATCTTCGAGGATTTCTATGTCTGCAAAGCCGGTCTCTTGGACCATGGCAAGGTAGTCGCTCATAACGGCTGCTCCACCGACGCACGAGACCCACTCGGCTGCCGATTTCCTGACTTCGTCCGGAAGCGGGCTGTCGGTAACGATGTCGGAAATGACGAACCTGCCGCCAGGTTTGAGAATTCGCAGGATTTCTGAGAAGACTCTATCTTTCTGTTCAGATAGAGCAATTACGCAATTCGATATCACTAGGTCAACAGAGTTGTCTTCCTGTGGGATCGACTCGATATGACCCAGCTTAAACACAACGTTTTCGGTCTTTAGCTTTTCAGCGTTGTCTCGTGCGAGTTCGAGCATTCTTGGAGTCATGTCGATACCGATCACATAGCCGGTCTCACCTACTTCTTTGCCCGCGAGGAAGCAGTCGATACCACCGCCTGAGCCCAGGTCCAATACGGTTTCGCCGGGTCTGGCATCGGCGATGCCGACCGGGTTGCCACATCCTGCTGATGCACCAGCTGCTTCATCAGTCAGAACCGATCTCTGCTCTTCGGTGTATAACCGGTCGGTGGCCTTCGTGGTGGAGGATGCGCGCTCGACGGCTCTCTCTGCCAGCGCACTGTACTGGTGTTGAACTGCGGCTGTAATCGAATCGAGTTGGGCGTGCGTGATCTCAGCACCGGTTTCACCGCCACAGCAAGCAGCATCTGCTGTGATTGGGGTAAGTGTGCCAAATGGGTTGTTATCGCTCATCGTTCAAACTCCAAAATGCTGGAATCAATAATCATCGTCTTACAGCAGAGAGGTTCGACGCCTGCTTCCTTTACTGCCGTTTCAATTTGCGGCAGGACCATCGCCCATACCTGAGTAGAAGCTCAGTACTTATCGACTCCCAATCCTGATAGCGAGTAAATTTTTCGCTTGCGACCGTTTATGACCGCGGTTTCGAGTTCAAGGTATCCGCCAGTTTCTAGCTCTTTGAACATTGGTCAGATCATGGCGTCGGTGGGTCGTACGTCGCAGCACAGTGCGATTCTTGCACCGATCTCGTAGCGATACATCGGACCCGAACCCAGTTGCTGCAGCATGAAAAACCTGAGGGAGCTCTTCCTGTTGAGCGTTTGCCAGCAGCCGATACTGGCGAGGTTGTTGGTGGGTTTTGCTTAAGTGGTCAATGTCCGTGATTAGTTTTGATTTTCATCAGTTAGCTATATACCTAGATACACGATATATCGTCTTGATAGGTATGCCAATTGATCACCGGCTGCAGAGTCTAAACTTGCCTCTGACGCTATAATCCGCACATCTCTCATTTCGACACGATTTTTCCTGCCAAACAGGCAACTATTAGAGTATTAGAGGTTCATTCCACCTTCAAATGACGACATCTCCGGCAAAAACTGACGACCAGCTATTCCTACTAATCGACGGTCACGCAATCGTATTTCGGGCGTGGTTCGCGATGCGCGACCATCTCATCACATCGTCGGGTAAGAACACCACTGGCGCAAGTGGTTTCATGCAGATGTTCCTCAAGACGATTCGCGAGCATAACCCGACTCACATTGCAATAACTTTCGACACCAAGGCACCGACCTTCCGCAAGGACATGTTCCCGGCGTACAAGGCACAGCGCCAGGAAGTCGATCCCGCCCTGCACGAGCAAATTCCGATCCTTAAAGAGATACTAAAACCGATGGGTGTGCCGGTGTTCGAGTACGACGGATTTGAGGCGGACGACCTGATCGGAACACTGTCGAAACAGGCGACGGAGCAGGGCATCAAAACGCTGATCCTAACGGGTGATGCCGACCAGTTGCAACTGGTCGACGAAGACACTTCGCTCCTGATGTACACCGGATTCGGCGCAATGCGGACTTACGATCCCGCTGGGGTTGCTGAAAAGTACGACGGGCTCGGGCCCGAATATGTTGCTGAAATAAAGGCGCTCGAAGGCGACTCGTCCGACAACATTCCGGGCGTCCCGGGAGTAGGTAAGAAATCCGCCCGCGCCGTGCTTACCAAACTAGGTCACTTTCCGTCTTTGTTTGAACGGCTTCCCGAGATCGAGAACATCGAGGGACTGCGCGGCGCCAAACGGACGATGAACCTCCTTGATGAGCACCGAGAAACCGCTGCCGCCGCCCTGGTTTTGACAACCATCGTTCGGGATGTGCCAGTCGAGTTCAGTGCTGATGATTCGAAGTTCGGTGATTTCGACCGAGAGGCCGTGATCAAGATCTTGATGAACTACGAACTTCAGCTTATAGCCAACCGGTTGCCGAAAATGGAGAGCGCACCAGAGATCGAAGCCGCCCCCGGGTGGGAGGCGAGTGAAGCTACGTCTATCACCGCATCCGGCCAGATAGACATGATGGGCGAGGGCAAAATTGCAGCATTAATTGAGTCCGAGCCTCAAAAGCCACTTGGCAACTACGAGATCGTAACCGATATGGATGGTCTCAACTCCATGATCGACGGGTTACGGGCGAAGGGCGAGTTCGCGTTCGACACCGAAACAACCGGGCTTGATTCGATGAAATCGGATCTTGTCGGGCTTTCATTTTCGATTAAATCTGAGCATGCCTGGTACGTTGCCATTGGCCACGAGGAGGGCACCCAGGTGCCGGTTGCAGAGGGACTGGCTGCACTACGGCCGTTGTTCGAGGACGAGTCGATCGGGAAGATCGCGCACAACGCCAACTTCGACATGATGGTACTGGCAACCGCCGGCATAGCGGTGAACAACGTTAGTTTCGACACAATGATCGCGGCGGCTTTGTGTGGTCGTCGGGCAATCGGACTAAAGCAGCTTGCACTTGAGCTATTTCAAGCGGAGATGACCGAGATCAAGACGTTAATCGGGATCGGAAAAAAGCAGATCACGATGGCGGCAGTGCCTATCGATCAAGTGGGTCCGTATGCCGCAGCCGACGCTGATTTCACGTGGCGGTTGAAGGAGTATTTCGAGCCGGAGATCGATGTACATGAGGCACGGCATGTGAATGAGCAGATCGAGCTGCCGCTGTTGCCGGTGATCATCGAAATGCAGCGCAACGGTATGATGATCGATAAGCTGGCGCTCGCTGAGATGTCGGATCAACTAGGTGCCGATCTAGAGCAGATCAAGCAGGCTGCTACTGCTGTGATCGGTGGACGAGAGCTTAACTTAGCTTCGAACCAGCAGGTGGCCGCGCTTTTGATCGACGAACTGAGGGCACCCAAGACTCGCAAGACCAAGACCGGCTGGTCGATGGACGCGAATGCACTGGAGAAAATCCGGGAGACGAGTGGACTTGACGATCGCGTCTACCAGATAGCCGATGCCGTGCTGAAGTTCCGCGAACTTAGCAAATTGAAGTCGACTTATGTCGATGCCCTGCCGTTGCTGGTGAATCCGCAGACCCAGCGCGTTCACTCGAGCTTCAACCAGGTCGGGTCGGCGACGGGTCGACTTTCCAGCACTGACCCGAACGTCCAGAACATTCCGGTTCGTACCGAGCTTGGTCGGAAGGTACGAAAGGCGTTCGTTGCGGATGCTGCTAACGGTTGGCAGTTCCTTGCTGCTGACTACTCGCAGATCGAGCTGAGGATTCTGGCGCACCTGTCGCAGGAGCCGGGGTTGCTCGAAGCCTTCCACAGGGGTGAAGATATCCATGATGCGACGGCTCGTGCGATGTACGGGGTTAAGGATGTTTCTGCCGATCAACGCCGGATCGCCAAGATATTGAACTTTGGAGTGATCTACGGGCTGGGTCCGGTGGGTGTTGCTCGGCAGACTGATCTGACTCGGGTACAGGGTCAGGAATTTATCGATCTTTATTTTGGAAAGTATCCGGGAATTCGTGACTACATCGAGCAGGTGAAGCAGTCGGCTCGGGACACAGGATATGCCGAGACGATCACGGGGCGACGTCGGTATTTGCCCGACATCAACGCAGGACATCCGGGTCACCGGGCAGCTGCTGAGCGGGTATCGGTGAACATGCCGATCCAGGGAACAGCCGCTGACGTTATAAAGATTGCGATGGTCAACATTTCGAACGAGATCAAGACCCAGAAAATGCAGTCGAAGATGTCGATTCAGGTCCACGACGAGCTCATCTTCGAGATCGCCCCCGGTGAGTTGATGGAGATGCAGGTGATGGTCACGACCATGATGCCGGCTGCGATGGATCTGGCAGTGCCGCTACTCGTGGAGGCCAAGACTGGCCCGACATGGGGCGACATGGACTCGCTGGAGCGGGGAGCGGCTCTATGGTCAGGAGGAACGAATTAGTAAAAAGACTAAGGCTAAAACTACGACCACTGCAACGCTTCCAGCAATCCAAGAATGGGTCCTTTCACTGCGGTCATTCTGAACTTCTCGTGCTCCGAACATCGCTACTTGAGTTTTTATCGCAGATTTCCTCTTGGCCATCGCTTCGATTCATCTCTGAGTATAATCCCGAGCTTCTTGGGAAGGTTCTGGATAGTCAAGTACATCATCATGATTTCTTGGCTCCCTTGATGATTGGAGGTCCAGAACCACCTGAACCATTTGGTCGATGCCATGTTTCTCTGAGTAGCTCGAATTCGCTCTGTTATTTCGAAGTCTCACCAGCTCTTCAGTAAGTTGGCTCTCAGAAAGGTTTTCGATCACCTAAACATAAGCAGATAGATTTCTCGGAAAGTGTGGCGATATTCTGTCCACAACGGACTCCTTCTAGGATTCTGCAATGTTTGGATTCTGGTACAACCAGAATGGATTTGGAACATATTGCACATGCCCGAACTGCCTGAAGTTGAATCTTTGCGTCAGTACCTTGTTCGCGAGGGGATCGTTGGGCGCATGATTGAGCGGATTGATGTTGAGTCGAAGCCAAGTCCGGATAAGGGCACGGGAGCGATCTCCGGGATCGATAGGATTCAGGGCCATACGGTTAGAAGTCTTGAGCGGCGCGGAAAGCAGATTGCGGCGATTCTAGACGAGGGCGTGCTCGGTTTGCACATGGGCATGACGGGTCGGATCAATGTGCTTTCACCCAACGAGCCAACGCCACGATTCACGCGAGTCGAGTTTCTTCTGGTAAATGACGATAATCGCCTTCGAATGGTCCTCGCCGATCCTCGGCGGTGGGGGATGGTTCAGCATTTCGAAAGTCTCGAAGAGATCTTTGCTGGGATGGGCCCTGACGCCCTCGATCCTGATCTCACGGCTGAGTGGTTTTCGGAGGCTGTGAGCAAGAGAAAGTCGCCGATCAAGCCGTTACTCCTGAACCAGTCGCTGATAGCCGGAATCGGCAATATTTATGCCGACGAAGCGCTTCATCGAGTAGAGATTGCACCTTCACGCAGGGCGAATCAAATTTCGGGTAAGAACCTGTCGGCTTTGTTCAGTGCGATTCGAGAGTCGCTAGAGCACGCGCTTGAGTTCCTTCAGAATCACCCTGACGAGCACGGGCGACCGTACATCATAGATGTGCACGATGATCGCATGCGTCTCCTTCGAAAGCCTGGATCGTTCTGCCCGCGCTGCGAGATTCCGTTAAGGACGTTGAAGTTTGGTGGTCGGACGGCGTACTTTTGTGGGCAGTGCCAGCGGTAGGTAGTTGAAGAGTTTTCTCAGATTACTTCCCCTTGGGGAGAAGGTCAGGTAGGGGGAATGTTTTCGTTACCAGTACGTGCCAAGCGCCCTACACCAACTCGCGTTCCCCCTCACCTCAATCCTCTCCCTCAGAGAGGGGAGGCTAGGGCACTCTAGTCGTTCTCTAGTTAAAACCCAAGTCGTCTAGGTCATATATCTTGTGGGCTCGGAGTCGATCTTGTAATGCGACCCAGAAAAGTATTAGCACCCCAATAGCAGCGACAGCATATCCGGTGGCGTAAAGGATTCAGTAATCCGCAATGTCTATCAGTACGATAATAGCGATCGCAATTGCTGCAACAACACTCCACATTCCCGATCATTCAAGAACTTGCTTCACGGTCTCTCTCCTTACTAGTTGCTGGTCTGTTGCTGGCCGACAATTGGTGAACTAAAGAACGAATTCACGATGGCGCGAATGGGGCATATCAACTGCCTTACGGCGGAATTTTCGTCCTCTAAATACAGTATCGACTGTCTCCACTCTCCGAACTAGATTGGATCACTGATGAATTTGTGGTGTCTCATCGTTTCAGATAAGTCGAACTTGCGACTAGACTTATCTACTGTGCGGTTTCGTACCGCAGCGTTGGCACCTCTGCGGAGGGGTGGCAGAGTGGTTGAATGCGCTTGTCTTGAAAACAAGTGTCGTCGTAAGGCGACCGCAGGTTCGAATCCTGTCCCCTCCGCCATATTTCTCATATTTTCACATGACTGCTGGTTAAAGGTCATGTAGCTTCTGACCCAAAATAAAGATCCAGCCAACTAAATATCTCAGTCAGGCACAGGCAAATGTTTGTCGGAACACAATATCCAATCCATAGTGATCATGACTACAAATTACTTGCACAACTAGGTGTCAACCATATCAATGGATTCCCCCCGGGTGATGCAGATACATGGACTACCGATGTACTGAGTAAATACCGCCAAAAGGTCGAGTCCTTTGGGATTGCTGTCGACATGATCGCCCTGCCCATTGGCACCAAGCCAGAAGACAACCAATCACCCAATATCACTTTAGGCATATCACCTGACCGTGACCGAGAGATCGAAATATGTCAAAACATTATCCAGGCCTGTGGTGAATCGGGGATTCCCGCAGTCAAGTACCGTTTGTTCATCATTGGTATTACCAGAACCAAACCCAAATACGGTCGAGGCGGCTCATTACGCTCCAGTTTTCACTGGAATGAAATCGACCAAAATGAACCGCCTGGTGTATGGGGAGAAGTTTCGGCGGACGAATACTGGGAACGCATAGATTATTTCCTCGAACGCATCGTACCCGTAGCAGAAGAATATAAAGTAAAGCTTGCATGTCACCCGCATGACCCCTACACCCCTGACGGTTACCGGGGAGTAAGCAGGGTTCTAGGAACAGTCGACGGAATGAAAAAATTCGTGCAAATGCGTGAAAATCCTATTCATGGCCTGAATTTCTGCCAGGGAACCGTTTCAGAGATGCTGGATGATCCGTCTACCGAAATATTCGATGTCATAAGGTGGTTCGGGAAAAAAGATAAGATTTTCAATGTGCATTTCCGAAATATCGCAGGCAATAAACTCGAATTTGAAGAGACTTTCCCCGACGAAGGTGACGTAGATATGCTGAAGGCGGCCAGAACCTATAAAGAAGTGGGTTACAAAGGGATGTTGATGCCGGATCACGCCCCGACGGTAGCAGGAGAAAATGCAGCCACTGTTGCGTTCGCTTACTGCTACGGGTATATCAGGGCGGTTTTACAGTCAATTGACGCGTTGGATGATTAATTACCCGTAACAAATATCAGAACAAACGAAATCACCAGAGATAGCAAAACCTACGATTGATCCCAACAATTAAACAACGCGTAGATGCACTGTACAAAGAGTCGTGGACACTTGACCTCACCCTCGGTACGATAATTTATAACGTACATCAACAACAAATTTCAGAGTTGTTGTTTTGTAAGACACGCTCAACTGAATTGGATTTGAATAAGTGAACAGGCATTCGTGAATATCCACGAGTACCAGGCGAAAGAAATCCTCGACAGGTTCGGTGTTCCAACACCTCGAGCCGAGGTAGCCTCAACGGCCGCGGAAGCAAAAGAAATTGCGTCCCGCATCGGTGGTCGAGTTGGTGTCACGGCACAGGTCCTTGCCGGCGGTCGAGGCAAGGATGGCGGGGTGAAACTCGGTGGGTCGCCGGCAGCGGCAGAACAGGTTACCGCGGGATTGATCGGCAGTCGGTTGGTTACCAATCAAACAGGTGCCAACGGTGTTCCAGTCGAAAAGGTGATGATCGCTGAGACGCTCGACATCAAGGACGAACTCTACCTCTCGATTGTTATCGACGGCGATATTAGTGCGCCAGTTGTGATGGCAAGCACTGAGGGCGGCATGGAAATCGAGGAAGTAGCTGAATCGAGCCCGGAAAAGATTTTCCGTGTGGCTGGCGATCCTCTGCTTGGCCTGACCACCTATCACGCTCGTGACATCGCTTTAGCACTGAAGGTTCCTGCTAAGTCAGTGCGGGCCACGACCAAGTTGATCACAGATCTCTACCGAGTATTCGTCGATAATGACTGCTCCCTTGTCGAGATCAACCCGCTGGTCATCACAGAAGACGACCAGGTGATCGCTCTCGATGCCAAGATAAATCTCGAAGATGACGCACTGTTCCGTCACCCAGATCTCGCCGAATTGCGTGACCCTAACCAGCAGGATCCGCTGGAACAGCGGGCTGACGAGGCTGACCTAGCGTACGTGAAGCTCGAAGGTGGCCGAATCGGTTGCATGGTGAACGGTGCCGGGCTGGCTATGGCCACCATGGATATTGCTAACGCGGCCGGAGCGCCGCCTGCCAACTTCCTCGACATCGGGGGGAGTGCGGATCAGACAAGGATCGAAGAGGCATTCAAGATCATCATGGCCGATGAGGACGTCGAGATGATCCTCGTGAATCTCTTTGCAGGAATCGCCCGATCAGACATTGTCGCACAGGGAATTGTCGCAGCAGCACAAGAGACTGACGCTCAATTGCCAATGGTTGTTGCTATGCGCGGGACGAACGCTGAACAGGGGATACAGATTCTCGCGGATTCCGGATTGAACATCACCGGGGCGCCGGACCTCGCAGGAGCGGCGTCGGTCATGAAACAGAAGTTACAGGAACTGGAGGGGTCTAACTAATGTCTATTCTCGTTGGACCCGACACGCGGTTACTTGTTCAAGGACTGGGACGAGATGGAAGCTTCCAGGCAAATCGAACACGGGCTTACGGCACCGATATGGTCGCTGCGGTTCACCCGGGTCGAGACGGCCGGAAGTTCGAGGACGAGGTCCCCTACTTCTCGTCTGTTACAAGAGCGGTTGAAGAAACCGGTGCAAAAGGTGTCGTCATTGGCATCGATCTTCTCGCCAGCGCTCCTGTCGAGGGTGCACAAATGTTGATTGGAGATGTGACTGAGGAATCATCGCAGGACGTAATTCTTGATTTATTGATGAGTGGAACCAGGGTTGATGGGACCTCTCTGCCACCTATTGTAGAGGGTGAAAATCGCTTGTTCAATACCATCGTTTCAGACATTTCTCCACGGTTGACTGGGCAATATGATCGCGATCAGGCCATCTCACTCGAACTGGTTGCCATGGTGTTTGATTTCACCTTGCCATTGCTCACACCC
>CAYTAO010000006.1:26481-51129 GCA_964435915.1 uncultured Dehalococcoidales bacterium | reverse complement strand
AGATAAAGCGATAGTTATCGGCGGCGGAATAGTTGGTGCTTCGGTTGCGTTTCATCTCGCAAGACGCAATGTCGAAGTAACGGTCATCGAGGCCGGACAGCCCGGTCAAGGAGCGTCGCGTGTTTCATATGCCTGGATCAACGGCCGAGATAAGAACCCGTTTGGTTACCACGAGCTAAATCGGCGATCGCAGGACATGTGGCGTCGATTCGAGGATGATCTTCAAGCGAATATCGGACTCATTTGGGGCGGCGAGATGCGATGGACGGTCACCGACCTTGGTGCTTCCGATCTGCGAACACGTGTCGCTGAACTGCAGTCGTGGGGTTATTCGATCCGTGAAATGCCGGTTGCAGAGGCACGGGAACTAGAACCGGGAGTCGAGTTCGGCACTGCTACGTCCATTTCGTTCACGGCATCAGATGGTCATGTCGACCCGATAAGAGTTGCCGAGGCGTGTCTGAGAGGTGTCGTGGAGCTTGGAGGAACGATAAGAACCGGTGAACGTGTGACCGATCTGGTTCTTTCCGGGAAAATGGTTACTGCGGTTCAGACCGATCAGGCCGAATACAGTTGTGACTCTGTAGTGATCGCGGCTGGGGCCAAAACACCCGACATCACCACCATGGCTGGATTTCGACTTGAAAATTCCCTCTCGCCCGGTGCGACGGTAGTTACGAGTCGACTCGATCAGCCACTGTTCAGTTCGATAGCTGCCATGCACACGCCGCGAGACGATGGAGGGGTCCTTCTCAACATGCGCCAGTTCACCGATGGGCGGGTGATGATCCACGGCGGCACTCACGATGGCTCTCTCGCTGACGATTCACACGATGATGCCGAGATGCTTCTCGCAGAAACGAAAAAGTACCTGCCGGTCGTAAACGATTTGACCGTTGAAGAGGTGAGGCGAGCGCTGCGACCGATGCCTTCGGACGGTTTTCCTGTCGTTGGGAGATTGCCGTCGTCACCGAACACTTACGTTGCTTACACACACTCAGGCGTGACTCTCGCACCGATCATTGGCGAAATGGGCGCACTTGAGATTGCGACTGGGGCAGAAGTCGAGTTACTAGCACCGTACCGACCGGCGCGATTCGCGCAGTAACCAGAATTAGCCAGCCAGTTCGACCCGTCTTTCTGAGGCCCACGAAGAATCGGCAACGTGTTCAAAGACGTCAACAGTGGTTACCCTGATCAGTCGGATCGAATATGTGATGGATTCGACCCGGCAACACTCAGAATGGGCGACCGGGGTCGTGACGCTCAGCCCCGACGATCCACAGCATCTTGAAGTGCTCGAAGACGCCGTTACCAACTACTCAATACGCGGCCTCAGAGGCGCATCAGACCGCCAAGGCAAAATCGATTCGCCAGCGGTACGTAGAATCTGGTCGAAAGCTTGTGAACTCGGCGGAGTCGTGAATTGCATGGTCATGGATGACTTGGCCCGTGTGCCTGAGATAGAGAGACTCGCTCGCGAATTTGAGGACTTAAAAATCGTCATTGATCACTGCTTCATGCTGAACACCGTCCGCAAAACTGAGGAATCGCTTATAGCACTGGAAAGACTGGCGAAACAGCCGAACATACACGCCAAGCTCACTAGCGGAACACACGGTTCAACAAGGGTGTATCCGCACGAGGACATGCATGCCCCTCTAAAGAGAGTAATAGAAGCGTTCACGCCCCGCCGGTGCCTTTGGAGATCGAACTTCCCGAACACACTCTGGTCTAAAGGCAGCAGCTACGCTCAAAACCTGAGTCTTTTCACTGATGAAATTGGACTCTCAAAGTCCGATCAAGAGGCCATTCTCGGTAAAACTGCCGAACGGCTTTGGTTTTCGTAGCTCACCACCCTACCTGCTTATAATTGCTAGCTTTACAAAATTCATAAAGGTGAGGTAGCACCGTGGATATCGAAGTTTTCCGATTCGATGTATCAACCGAATTGGAAATGATCGCCCGAATAGCGTTTGCAGCCATTGTTGGCGGAATAATCGGATTCGAACGGCGCCGTGCGGCAAGACCTGCAGGAATTCGCACTCTATCACTGGTTGCCATGGGATCTTCCGCATTCACAGTAGTTTCGATATTTGGATTTACCGGACAAGAAGGGCAGTTACGCGACCCTGCGCGAATTGCCGCTCAGGTAGCAACTGGCGTCGGATTCATCGGCGCCGGCACAATGATCCGATCTGGCGGAGTTGTCCGTGGCCTCACCACAGCCGCCGGAATATGGATGTCGGCAGCGCTCGGAGTTGCGGCAGGGGCTGGCATGTACATATTCGCTCTCGTAGGAGCACTAATCGCAACCGCTATCCTCGGGCTGCTCCCTCGTTCAGTTGAACTTCAAGACGAGGATAACACTAAGGAGTAAGCTGTCCTTCCACCATTCGCGCCAAGTAGAATTATTCTCGCTTAGACATTCGAATTCGTCCCTGAACGACCTACGGGCATCCACCGATGTGAACAACAAGCAGCACTGCCGCTCGCCCTATGACCACCCACACACAACGCCCCCCAATGAAACGCCCGCTTGCTGTTCACGTAATGGCAAAGCCGAGTGGCGCTATATGCAATATCGATTGCACTTACTGCTTCTATCTAGAAAAAGAGAAACTCTACCCGGAAAAGGCCCGCGGTTCGTGGCGAATGGGCGATAAAGAGCTCGAAGCGTACGTAGTGCAGTACATCGAGGCGCAGGACATCCCGATTGTGAATTTCGCGTGGCAGGGCGGTGAACCCACGTTGCTGGGCGTCGATTTCTATCGCAAGGCGGTAGCGCTCCAAAAGAAATATGCAGGCAAAAAACAGATAACGAACGCGTTTCAGACCAACGCAATCCTGCTCGATGATGAGTGGGGCGAGTTCCTCGCCGAAGAGAAATTTCTGGTTGGGGTGTCTATCGATGGCCCTGAGGAAATTCATAATCGATACCGCGTCACACGTGGTGGTGAACCAACTTGGCACGAAGTGATGGCAGGAATCGAGGTGCTCAAGAAGCACAAAGTGGAGTTCAACACCCTCACGGTGCTGCACAAGCACAACGCCGATCACCCAAAGGAGTTGTATGAGTTCCTCACTCGAGAGGTCGGGAGCCATTTCCTGCAGTTCATCCCGATTGTCGAGCGAGTTGCCGATAAGCTGCCGGCTCACTTCTTACAACTGGTAGGACCTGAGTTCAGGGACGGAGCGACTGTCACTGAATGGTCGGTGGGATCTGAACAGTACGGGCGATTCCTGAACGGTATTTTCGATCAGTGGGCTCGAAAAGACATCGGACAGTACTTCATCCAGATTTTCGACACGACGCTGGCGGGATGGATGAACCAGAACCCAGGGCTGTGCATCTTCGCCGAGACGTGTGGTGACGCGATGATCATCGAGCACAACGGCGACGTCTACTCGTGCGACCACTTTGTCTACCCCGAGTACAACCTCGGGAACGTTGCCGATACCACGATACGTGAAATGGCCGAAAGTCCTGAGCAGCACAAGTTCGGAACCGACAAGCGGGACACACTTCCCGAGTACTGCCGTAACTGCGAGTTCCGGCAGGTCTGCAATGGTGGCTGCCCGAAACAGCGGTTCACGAAGACACCTGACGGTGAAGATGGGCTCAACTATCTCTGCAAGGGTTACAAGACATTCTTCGGGCACACGAAACCGTACTTGATGGCGATGGCTGGCGAGTTGAAAAAAGGTCAGCCGGCATCGAACATCATGGTGAAGACGAGCCAGATGCCAGAGACACTGGTTGCGGACGATCCCTACGCTGGGGTAGGTCGAAACGACCCTTGTCCCTGCGACAGCGGCAAGAAGTTCAAACGCTGCCACGGTGTGGCCTAGCCACGTTTTCTTGAGGACGGGTTGGTGCCATTGGGCAGTGGTGGACGAAACGCTCGCGTTCGCTTATTACGCGACCGTATTAGAGAGACCGTCAAGGGGTGTCCGGGTGGTCTAAATATCGATGTCAGCAGGCACGACGTGGCAATTGACGGTTAATGCTGAACCGCCAGCGTAATTAGCCACTCACAACGATGGTCCCAACGCCCTCCCCCCAACACCCGCCTCGCGGGTAGAATTCCACGGGCTGATTTATCTTGCCGTCGACTACTCGCTAATTTTGGGGAGCATCTCCATTGAAACTCAGAACCAACCGCGCCAAGCAGAAGCTTGCTAATGGTGAGATCGTATCGATCGTCTCCGGAATTACTCACGCAGACGATGTCGACAACGCTGGACCTCTCGGATTCGACGGTGTTTGGTTCGAAGGCGAGCACGGTTCTACCGATGCAGCCGATATTGGAAACCTGACACGGGCGTGCGACATCTGGGGCATGACTTCAGTAGTCCGTATCAACCTCAACGAGCAGGGCCTCATCTACCGAACACTCGACCGAGGCGCACAGTCGATCGTCATTCCTCACGTGAACAACGCGGCTGAAGCACGCAACGTTGTCGAGGGCGGCAAGTTCACGCCTCTCGGCAAGCGCGGTATGTTCACCAGTCGACAGGGACTTGGCGTTCCCGATTATTTTGATCGTGCAAACGACGAGACGATGCTTATCGTTCTCATCGAAGATATCGCTGCGTGGGAGAACCTTGACGAGATCATCGCGGTCGACGGTATCGACGTATTCTTCGTCGCCCCTTCCGATTTCGCAGCCTCGATGGGTCACATAGGTGATCTTCAGCACCCCGAAGTGCGGGAAAAAATCAACGACTGCCTGACCCGGATTCTTGCTGCAGGGCGCAATGCTGGCACACTGGCAACAAACGAAAACGTCGCCGGTTTCGTAGATATGGGTGTCAGGTTCTTTATGACCAATGTCGGAGCATGGCTCGGCAACGGATACAACGAGTTCGTAGCCAACGCAGAATCGGCAAAGTAGTTACGGGTCATTTTAGCGAACACAACCGGGCTCGGTACGAGAAATGAGAATTATCGAATTGAAAAGCGTGATGTCTAAAAAACTTTTGGTTGCAGTGGTATTGCTGGTCGTACTGGCACTGACCGCGTGTCAGGCCGCTGGCAAAAATCCCGACAAAATCGACATTCCGGTAATTCTGGCAACGGCCGATGCATCGCTGTGCCAAAACGACGTCTATCCGCAGGAAGCACCTGTGTTCGGTGATGTGACCAGTTCCCAGCTTGCCGGCGACTCGGCAGGGATCAAGATTTTCGATCGAGTAGTCGGTAGCGGCACCGCACCGACGATCGAGGACATGGTGACCATCAACTACACGGGCTGGCTTGAAGATGGTTGTGTATTCGATTCGTCTTACACACATGGTCGAGAGGCTCGGTTGCTCTTGGTTGCACTGATCCCTGGTTGGCGAGATGCCATGATCACAATGCAACCCGGCGGAGTTCGCAGAGTCGAAATCCCGCCCGAACTCGCATATCAGGATCTCGGCTCTCCGCCGGTTATTCCGCCGAACGCCACTTTAACTTTTGAATTGGAACTCATAAGTGTTCTAACCCCTGCGGCGGCAAGTGCCACAGCAACAGTTATCGCATCACTGGCTACAGCAACCCCCGTTCCTATCGCAACGCCTGAAGGAGGCGCTCAGTTGACCAATTGCAACAACGCCGGTGATCCGGGAACTCCGCCAGTATTTGGTGACATTACCAGTGACCAGATGACTGAAGAGCCTTCAGGTATCAAGATTTTCGATATCACGGTCGGTAACGGCGAATCGCCGGGCGAAGGCGATTTCGTTTGCGTCCACTACACCGGCTGGCTATCAGATGGCTCCGAGTTTGACTCCTCATACGGGCGTGGAGAAGCAACTGGCTTTTCTGTTGGTGGAGTTATTCCTGGATTCCGCGACGCTATCCTCGGGATGAGCGCCGGCGGTCAGCGCAGGGTCGAGATACCTGCTGATCAGGCCTACGGTGCAGCGGGTGCCGGTGGAGTTATTCCACCAAACGCTACGTTGGTTTTCGATATCGTTCTCGATAGCTTCAAGTAACTAAATTCGGTTACTACATATTCGCACTGGCACTGGCGACTCTCCCTCCCAGCTTGGGGGGAGTTAGAGGGTGGGCCGGTACTCATCGACGAGGATTGCTTACGGACGGTAATCGATGGGACCGATCTCACCCACACCCTGACCCTCTCCCTGTAAAAGACGCGGAAAGGGTTGTTTGATTCAGATCAAAGACCTGTCATAGCTGCCACTGCTCGAGCGATGTCAGATGTCAGACCGTGGACCAAAGGGTATTCAGAGCTTGATATTCGAACTACGACTGCCGATGAAATCCTGCGCGCTTATGCTGACTGCGTACAATTACTGCTGGACGAGGCGCGGTAGAAGCTACTTGCGCTGTACTCCCCCGAAGCACGACGTCATCGGCTCAGCCAACTCCAATCGACATCTCAGAAAATGTGATTCGTCACCCGTTTGGCTTGATTACGAACTTGACGCCTTTGCCTTCGCCTGAATCGACGATGGCCTGGGGGACGTCTTGAAGGTCGTATCGACCGGAGATCACACCATCGAGATTCAGAGTGTTTATCTCTTCGGGTGTACGTAGAAACACATTGCCTCGACCAAAAGCGCCTTTGACGGTGATTTCTCGGTAGTGCATATCGTACAGATCGACGGGCAGCTCTGCGCCCTCGGGGGCCACGCCAATGATCAGCACCTGGCCGCGGGGTCGAACAACCTCGACACACTTGGCCACCAGTTCCGGACGACCTACGGCTTCCGCTGCGATATTCGCACCGTACCCGCCGGTGTGGTCCTTCACGAACTCCGTTAGATCGCCATCAGCAGGATTATGATGCAGGTCAGCACCAAATTGAGTTGCCATCTCACGGCGAGCTGTTACCGGCTCTGACATGATCATCGTCTCGATGCCGCGTCGCTTGAGAAAAGCCAGCGTGAACAAGCCCATGATACCCCCGCCGATAACCACGCCGACTGCCTTGTCGGGAATGTCCATCATCTCGGCTCCAGATAGGCAGCACGATGCCGGCTCGGACAGTGCAGCCAGTTCGAGATCGAGGCTATCCGGAATTTTTACAGCAGCCTGATCTGGCGCAGTTGCGTACTCGGCGAACATTCCAGAAGTATTTTCTGCGTTTTCGCAACGTCCGATCGACCATGTTTTGCATGCAGTACATTCTCTGCAATAGCTCGTTGTGTTCATGACGACACGTTCGCCTATTCGGCTCTTCGAGACCCCTTCACCAACTTCGACAATAACCCCTGAGCCTTCATGGCCCAGAATCTTTGGCGGGGTTGACGGGAACAGTCCCTGGGTGATGTGAACGTCGGTGCCGCAAACGCCGATTGTGTCGACCTTGATCACTACTTTGCCGGGGCGGGCAGTAGGATCTGGAACCTGATCCAGGGTGAATTTATCACCACCATGCCAGGTCATTATTCGCATCATGTTGGGCACAAACCTTTAGTCGAATGTGAAGCACGCTCCGGTAATCAATGCTGCAGATGTTAGGCGCGTTGATCGATCAGTTCAACGAGAAATATGCGCTTATTCGCTCTGAACCGTGTTACGAGCCAACATCGCACTTGGTGAGTGCCGGGAGCACAGCGTCAGACAGAGTAGACAGATCACCTGAGCTTGTAGCTACTACCACACGTGCTAGGTCAGCGGGTTCAAGTTCACTCGAAAGACAAATCAGTTGCTCAACCGTCAGATCGCTCACGGGAACAGGAGTTGCCTCAGGTTCCTCTGCTGGTTCACCTGGAACCGGACCAGCCCCATCGCCGCTGCCACTCTCCGGCACGACTGGAATTACAACTGCGTTCCCACATTCCTGAAGAGCCTCCTGGAGCTCCTCAGATGGCGAACCCTCAGAGTTACGAAGCTGAAGCAACGCGTCTTCGCCAAGTGCTTCAGTAAGGCATTCCTGGAACGATCCGTCACCATCGAAACCCCCGCGACCTCCACCACCGAGTCGGCCACCGAAGCCACCGGAAAAGTCAATTCCACATTCCTCAAATGCTGCGGTCAGTTCCTCACTGAGCCCACCGCCTATCAGACCGCCAAATATTCCACCGTCTGAACTAGCAAAATCCTCACCGAGTTCCGCAGCAAGGCACTCCTGCACTTCTGGGTCGGCAAATGCTCCCCCGACGAAACCGCCACCCTGTCCGCGTCTGCCGCCAAAAGGTGCTGCTCTATCTCCCTGTGCAACATCACATTTCTCGAACACAACTGCCAGATCGGCTGCATCAACTTCTCTGAGCAATCCTCTATCGAACAGTCCAGTTGTTGGATCAATGCCGAAACCGAGTTCTCCAGCGAGGCACTCTTGGACCTCAACGCCTACAAAATCCCGGCGCCGCGGGTTGATGTTTGCAATTGAGTCTTCCGCAAGGGATTCGGCTTCAGCCGTAACGGTTGGTATTGGAGTTGGTGGGTCTGGCTCGGCAGTTGGTTTCGATGCAGGACTGTCACACGCCGCAGTAACCGCAGCGATCATGATCGCTACGGAAATCAGCAGGGAGCTACGTGATATTCGGGGCATTCGAGTTCCTGTTGCAAGTTTTGTTGGATGCGCCCACAGCGCCCAGTGCGAACGCGTGAACGAATCAAGTGGTTACATGCTATTCATGTTGTTTCAAGGAAATATGAAGATTCTTCAACATCGAGAAGTCCGACACTTTCCAAATCACAGATTTACTGGTCAACTGAACCGTTTTAAGTAGCGGATTAGAGGCGGCGTTTCACGAACCCCGCTATCTCGCGGGGATTCACTATTCCCGGTTGAGTTGTTCCGTACAGTAAGGCCGCAACCGTGCTATCAGGTCGGAAAATAAACTCAGCCGGTTCCATGATGGTTTCGCCACGACGTTCTCCGGGCCACGCTCCAAATGTTTCGATATCTGTGGGCGACAATACGTAATCACCCAAGTACGACAGATTCGGGTCATTCACTGTTGTGACTGCCGTTTCTTCCTGATCTGTGCTTGCTACGACTATCTTGACACCCAAACGTGAAAGCAATCGATACTGATCCTGCACAGCAATCAACCATCGTTGGCAGTAGCCTCATCAGCCGCTTCGGTAGAACAGCAGATATGTTCACGAATCGATTCAAAACCGGCAATCTTAGGCGCGTTCAAAGTGGTTAGCCCGAGCAATTACAGTCTGTTTTGAGTTGCGTGGTGATCTAATACAAACGCGTTTCATCCAGCGCCCCGCTCTAAGCGCTCAGTGCACGGGTCTAACCACGAAGTTCACGAGTCGACCTCGTACGTAAATCTCTTTGACGATCGCCATCCCTTCGAGGTGGCGTGCGACATTCTCGGTAGATTTTGCTGCGGCAATGGCACTGTCTTGATCGATATCGGCAGGAACTTCGATCTGGTCACGCAGCTTACCCTGAACCTGCACTGCAAGCGTGATCGTGTCGCTAGCAATCAGCAATTCATCGAATTTAGGGTTCAACTCGTTATGGATTGAACTCGAATGACCGATTCGCTGCCACAACTCATCGGTGATGTGTGGTGCCATAGGCGCAACGTGCAACAGTAGCCGTTCGACCCCGACTCGCCATGAGGTCGCGGACACGTTGCCTGCATCGTAGGCGCGAATCAGCTCGGTCGTGTACTCCATCAAGGCAGCGATAGAAGTGTTGAACTTAAAAACATCCATATCGGTCAGTACACGCTGCGTGGTGGCGTGTGACGTTCGCTGGAATTCTCGTTCAGCAGTACCCACGCCGGATTCGCTGAGAGCGGATATATCGCGCTGCGCAACATCCCATACTCGTCCCAGCCAGCGGCGTATGCCGTTGATGCCGGAGTCCGACCAGTCACCACCTTGATCCCAGGGTCCAAGGAACATCAAATAACAGCGAAGCGTATCAGCTCCGTGCTGCTCGACGACGGGGTCTGGGTTCAGTGGGTTAGATCGTTTGGAAATCTTCTTGTGATCTTTGACCAGCATTCCCTGGTTCGTGAGCTTAGCGTACGGCTCGTCAAAATCAACAAAACCAAGATCACGTAGGGCCTTGTTGAAGAAACGCGAGTACAACAGGTGCATCACGGCGTGTTCGCGGCCTCCTATGTAGGAAGCCACCGGTGCCCATGCGTTTATCTGGTCTTTATAAAACGGATCTTCACCCGGGTGCGGACTCGCGAATCGCAGGTGATACCAGGACGAACACACGAACGTGTCGAGAGTATCGGTTTCACGTTTTGCAGACTTACCACAGTCGGGGCAGGTAGTGTTCAGAAACGCCGGGTCTTTAGTGAGCGGTGATTGGCCGTCGGCATCAAACTTCACGTTGTCAGGCAGCAGCACAGGGAGATCCTGCTCGGGAACAGGAACCGTGCCGCAGTCATCACAGTAGATGATCGGGATCGGTGTGCCCCAGTAACGCTGGCGAGAGATCAGCCAGTCGCGCAGGTGGTACGTAATAGTTCGTTCGCCAATATTTTCTTTTCCGATCTTGTCGGCGATTGCTTCTTTGCCGTCGGTGCTCGACATGCCATCAAACTCGGCAGAATTAACCTGCGTCCCAACGGAAAGCCATGCCTCTTCAAGTTCCTCACCGTCCCAGTTGGGCGGGGCAACAACAACACGAATTTCCAGATCGTACTTCTTGGCGAAAATGAAATCGCGCTGATCGTGGGCAGGTACACCCATCACAGCACCGGTTCCATAGGTCGACAGCACATAGTCCCCGATCAACACAGGCACTCGTTCACCATTCAGCGGATTGATCGCATAAGCGCCAGTCTCAACGCCGGTTTTTTCGCGCTCAGTCGAAGTTCGCTCAATCTCGGTTTCACGGCTGGCGTTCAGTACATACTCGTCAACCGCGGCTTTATGCGAAGGCTGAGCAAGTTTTTCGACAAGAGGATGCTCAGGAGCGAGAACCACAAACGTCACGCCGTAGACGGTGTCGATTCGAGTTGTAAACGTGTCGATCCGCTCGCCAGGAGCGAACTCGCTGACATCGAAGCCGATTGTTGTTCCCGTAGAACGCCCAATCCAGTTCGTCTGCATCGTTTTGATCTGCTCGGGCCAATCCACCTGATCGAAGTTCAGAAGCTCATCTGCATATTTCGTTATCGCGAAATACCACTGTGGAAGAGCACGCTTTACAACCACAGAGCCGCAGCGCTCGCACAGACCTTCTTTCACTTGTTCGTTCGCAAGTGTCGTCTGGTCCTTCGGGCACCAGTTCGCCTGACCGTGCTCGCGATAGGCAAGACCATTTTTGTAAAACTGCAGGAAAAAGTACTGGTTCCACTTATAGTAATCGGGATCTGAAGTAACCAGTTCTCTATCCCAGTCGTAACCCGAGCCCATCTCTCGAAATTGTCGACGGAAATTATCGATATTCTCGTATGTCCACTTCCGTGGATCCGCACCGTTATCGATTGCAGCGTTTTCAGCAGGAAGACCGAACGAGTCGAACCCCTGCGGGTGCAACACGTTGTACCCCTGCATTCGCTTGAATCGAGCGTGTGTGTCGGAGGGGGCGTACATGTACCAGTGACCGATGTGGAGGTCGCCGGATGGGTACGGAAACATCCCTAGAACAAAGTAGTTTTCTTTGCCTTCTACGTGGTCGGCAACTTTGTATATGCCGTCGGCTTCCCACCTGGCTTGCCACTTTTTCTCGATATCAGCAGGCGTGTAGCGCCTGGAATCGTTGCCCGATTCTCGACTGTCTGAACCTGATCTACTCTCATCGATTGTGGTCAAAACTCATATCCGGACTCGTTCGTGATGGTGCGATTTTGTTCACCGATGATTTTTCGATTAAATCAACTTAGCTCGGTAAACCGCGCGCGTCACATGTGGTGAGTGACAAATTTTAGCAATCACACACGCTGATGGGGTGCCGTGACTCAATCCACAGAGCGAACCAGCGCCCATCTCCAGCGCACGTATAACAGGGTGAGGATTATCAACGCCGCCCACGGCAACGCGAACACGAAGTACATAACTGGAGCAAGGGGAATCATGCAAACCACGAAAATCCCCAATGTCGCAGTTTTTGCCCGCGGAGAAGATCGTCCGACCAGTTCGGTGAATCTGGTGAGGCCAATACCTGCAAGTGTCCCAATCAGGGATTCCCCCCCGAACATCAATACACCTTGGAGCCCTCGACCCTGGTAAGCCGGGTGGATTGCGACGACCCATAGAGTGGCGACAAATATGATTACCCAGCCAGTAATAATCAAGTCTCGCACACTAGTTCTCATTGGAATACAGACTAACCAATTGCTACCGGATCACCGACACGAATCGTCGTTGCACGGTCGAGTGGTAAGAGTCGAACAGCGAACGTGGGTTCCTGTATACCGTTTGCAGAAATCAGGGTCTTCATCACTTCCTGATCACGCTCACCGTTGACCGGATTCGCGTGTGTGGCGAGGCATCGGACGATTGATTTGTCGATCTTGTATTCGTTGTCGCCAATATAAACCCGCGTCGTGCGGTCTGCCCACGTGAGTTCATCCCACGCATCGATGCCTTCAACCACAACGTTCGAACGGAACCTGCGGCCGTCAACCTGATTGCCTATGTGCGATTCAAACGCCTGAAGCGACTCGGTGCTGAACAAAGTTACCCCGCCGATTTCAGAGTCGTGGAACAAGCCGCGTCGGCCATCGCCAATAAAGTTGAGCGGAACTCGTTCAGGGTGCCCAACCAGAGGATTCTCGTCCAGCGCAGTTACATACTCGCCAATCGCTTCGCTGAGGTTGAGGCGATCTTCATCTGAATCGATAGATCCGCTGGCGAACGAGTCGTCCTGATAGTTCATAGATAGGACTCGAGTTTTATCATCGAATCTGAGTTCAATAAGCGCTATTCCAGGCGAGTTTGATAGTGCAACGAAATTGATCTTCCTTCGCCACGACCAGTCGTCTGGTGCACCTTGATCAGCAAATCGAAATGCCAGAACGCGGTCGCCCTGAACTTTTCCATCGATCACACGAATTTCGTCCAGCCGCTCGGGCGTGAACGACTTCACGGGGTGGCGGTACAACTCAACAACTTTTGGCATATTTCGAGTCTACGCCTGGCGAGCTCCTGTGACACTAACCTGCAGCCCCGGCATTCGACAGCGCAAACGTGTCCCCAACCTCGCAGAAAACGTCGCGCCTGCCACCTACCAGCGGCTGCTGTTGTGTTTGGTATCAAAGTGGGTTCGCAGATCAGGATTCGCTGCTATGTAGTTCTTGGAGTCCATCACTAGATCTTCCTGCAGTTGAATCGTCATACCACCATCGACAGCCAGCACCTGCCCAGTGATAAACGACGCCTCGTTCGAGCACAGGAATCCGACAGCGTTGGCGATATCCTCGGGAATACCCGTTCGACGTACCGGGTAGTGCAACTCGAACAACCGGAATCCGGCATCGTTCCCGGCCTCTTTCCACATTACATTTCCGCGCTCGGTGACGATATGACCGGGAGCAATAGCATTCACTGTGATTCCCATCGGACCAAAATCAACTGCCATCTGGCGCGTTAGCCCAATTACGGCAGCCTTGCCAGTTTCGTATATAAGTGAACGCGGGGCGTTGAGCAGGCCGTGAACTGACGACATGTTTACTATTCGACCGACGTTCTGTTTTGGGCCTTCGCCATATCGTCGACCTGCTCCCTCCCATGGAGGAGGATCGAAGTTTGGATCGGTGCCCGACTCGACCATCGCTGGTACACCAAACTTCGCACCCAGATAGTGCGCTCCTACGAGCAGATCCATGCCCGTGTGCCAGGCTTCGGACCCAATCTCTACTGCACTTCCGGAAGAACCGGGGCCCCCGCCATAGGCGTTTTGTATGAGTAGATCGAGTCGACCAAACGAAGAAACGGCCTTTTCGACCATCTCAGCAGCGACTGATTCCTCAGCGACGTTGCCGACCATGAACTCAACCGTTCCACCGGCCGCTCGAATCTCTTTGACGGTACTGGAGCCGGCTTCCTCATTCACGTCGACGATCAGCACGCTACCGCCATCTGCTGCGAGTCGACGCGCGCAGCCACCGCCAATTCCGAGCGCTCCACCGGTAACGATCGCGCTCCGTCCACCAAATCTGGCCATTTAATTGCCTTTGATATCCATATGAGTAAAGTCAGTTAATCTTGTATCTATCAAGAACTCGATCATTCTTTCAGATTCAAGCGTTGACCGCAGCACTCATTGCTTTCTCGCCCAGATTTGAAGTCGAAACTATCGACCAATAAATATCCGGTGCATAGTCTGCGTGCGGCTGAAACGTAGATCAATTCAAGGGAGCAGAAACCGGGGGTTCGATGTAGTTATCAGAGGCGGAACCGTTGTCGATGGAACCGGAGCACCTCCGGTAAAGGCCGATATTGGAATTAGTGATGATCGAATCACGGCTAGAAAAGATGTCGAAGTTCAGGGACCGACTTCACAACATCTGGCTGGAACGTGGAACGCAGCAGGGTGAAAGCCAGAAAGCTAGGTAAACCTCGGCCTTAGATTTCAAGGGCACACGGACAGCCTCGTGATCTCCTTATGCCAAACGGTTTCCGCTCGTTTCGTTTAAGTAAATATTTTAATCGACGGGGCGGAAATACGGGATATCTAGCGGTTCACCGTTTCGCTTTACGTTCTCGATGGAAATCGGGAAGATGCTGCTCCATGTGGCCGCGTCGTAAACGTCGATTGGTGGTTCGATCTCACCGGTTACTGCCCTGGCGAAGTCATACATCACGAAGTAGTCACCGCCACCATGACCGGCTTTGATCGCCTCTTCGCCAAGCTCTTTCCAGTAAGGGTGATCGTACTTGTCACGCAGATCCCACAGTGGCTGCCATTCAGCACGGCCACCATTCTCTAGTCCGGCGGGTCGAGCCTTATCTTTGTATCCAAAGTTAGCGGGACTCACACCGTTCGAAACTCCATCGAGCCACACGAGTGGGTCTTCGCCATCGAATCGTCCCGAAATGTAAGCTCCAGCGGTTCCCTGCAGCGAATGCAGCGCCATATTGTGGGGTCGTGGACTTGCCGAGTCTTTGCGAAGGCATATAAGTCGGCCTTGTTCCGTTTCGATTAGTGTTGTCGCAGAATCGGTGAAATCTGCCCATACAGCATTTGTGGTGTCGAAATGGCCTTCCGGAAGTACAGATAGCGCCCATTCCTGTCTGGATGCAGACTTCGTTACGAACGTTGTCGTTCTGACAAGTCGATCACCGCGATTTATCCCGAGCCACTGGGCTACTGGTCCGAGGGAGTGAGTTGGGTAACCGTTGCCGCGCGTTGATTGCGTACTCCCAGCCCCGCCCGTGCCTGCGGTCGAACCATTGGCCCGCCAGGTCCTGGAAAGATCATCATTGAACATCAGGTCACGGCAATCGTGGATATAGGCGCCCTCTGCGTAGGTGAGATCCCCAAACAGGCCATGATCGGTCATGTTTTTGACCATCATCGCTTCACGTCGATAGCAGTAGTTCTCAGCCATCATGTAGGTGAGCCCGGTCTTCTCAACCGTTTCGACGAGAGCGTGGCATTCGTCGAGCGTGGCAGCCGCTATCACCTCCGAGAGCACGTGTTTTCCGGCGTTTAGCGCGGTAAGGGCCTGACCTGCGTGCAGAAGCATCGGCGTGGCGATGAAAACGGCATCAATATTCGGGTCTTCAACCAGCTCTTCGAACGTCGAATAAGCCTTCAGTTCGGGACTTCCATCGGTCCACTCAGCCCTGACTTGATCCGATGTATCACAGATTGCCACGAGTTCTATTTGTTCCTCCAGGCCACCCAGCACTTGATCGAATCGGGCACCACGGTTGCCACCGGCAACAGCCAATCTGATAGTCATTCCAAATCCCTAACTCGTTTATTTTGCGACCGTGACCAGCAAGTACAACTCTACCGGTCGACTGCTGTTTCTACTCGGTCAACCATCATGGGCTACATCTCGTACAGTAAACCCCTCTGACTCCACAAGGTTTCCTAACTTAGCCGGAGCATGTTCGACGGGCGCTTGAGCGTAAGTGGTTACGTCACCTGATCCCGAAGTTCACAACATACCAGCCCTTAACTGCCATCTGGGCATCATCGTGCCAGAATCCCTCTTCGAGAAGAATATCCGACCGATCACTAAACAAGCTGGTTGCCTAGGGTATGGAAATGCAAGAAGAGGCCGATGTTTTGCTCGAACTCGGGTGGGACTACGGTCAGGGGTACCTGTGGGCTCGCCCTATGCCCCCAGATGAGTTCGTAAAGGCACTAGAAAACGGGTCGTCTGAGATCAGCTATTAAACAACCTTCACGCTCGCTGGAACGCTGGCTAGCGTGCAGGTTTTGATTCTCATACCCAACCCGGTGTGAGCCAGTGCGAACACCTGATCCGCTACGATCGGTGGATCAGTTCGATGCGAATATCGCCCGGTGCTGCGATAAACCCAATTTTCACGCCCCCACCCTGATCTGACGGGGCTTCTTTCAACACCGCGCCGAGGCCCACGAGCCGTTCAATATCGGCATCCATATCGTCGGTGTCGAATCCAAAGTGTGCGAGACCGTAGTGAGGATCCGCATCTGCCGGCCCCAATACTTCGCCTTGTTTTTCAGCAGAAATGATGATCGCTAGGCCACCCTCGGTCATCGTTGTGATGAACAGATCACCGGTTGGACGAACACGTTCAGAGACGATCTCGACGTTGAACGCCTCCACAAACCATGCAGCGGTTTTCCTAGGATCGCTTGATTTCAGATGAATGTGATTTACGTTGAACGGCATACTGGCTCTCACTGTGAAATACGTACGGACTATTGGTGGCTCGAATTACGAATTATCGACTGCCGAGGCTACGTACAAAGCCCACACCAGTCAAACGAAATATTGAAGTTCTGGCGTAAATATCCACTCGGTAGCAATAAAAGTACACGTGGCCATACTCTGATCATCAGGGATCCTGGTGTTCACCAGAGTAATCGGAGCACAGGCTGATCGAACTTCGCCAGATCAGACAAATCGATTCCTGGGCGGTTCACGCTCTGGATTCAGGGCTATGATCGTTCGCCTACCTGTGACGCCTATGTCAAACGCTTGCTGTCGATAATCGAGATCGATTGGCTGCGGTACCCGCCATGGGGCTGCTTCGTGGCAGAGGACGAGTCGGGCCTTGTTGGATTCCTACTGTCGGAGCGATAGACCACCACTTACGGACTGCCACCCGGTGCTCGCATAGTCGCAATGGCCGTTGACCCCTTGAAACGCCGTACCGGGATCGGCAAACAACTTGTAGCACCCTCGAAGACCAGGCTTGTAGCACAGGGATCGATCAGATCTACTCAGTGGTGCTGGCAGAAGATGATCGAGACTCGCGATTTCTGGAATCCACCGTATTCAGTACTTCAAATCTAAAAATCTACGCCAAACGCATTTAGGCATTCATGGCGGCGATTAGCTGCTCGTGGATCACCGGCCAGCCGATAACGACGACTGGCAGTTCACCATCTTCAGACCAGTTGATATCAACCCCGCTATCATCTGTTACGAGCACCCCGAGTTCGCTGGCGATCATTGTACCGGCGGCAAAGTGAACAGGTTCAATTCCGTAAAACACCGCAGCCGGAAGTCGGCCCATGCATATCATCGCCATCGGGTACGCCGTCGAAGCGAACGTGTTGATCTGGCTGACTGCAGGAATCCATTCAAGCCCCGACGCCAGCTTTCGACGCCACTCGTCTGGTCCATCGATTTCGAGCCCTATGGTCGATTCGGCAAGATTCTCGCGAGGTGACATCGAAACCAGCGGTTCTCCGTTTCGTGTAACTCCGTTACCTCGGGTGGCCGAGAGTTGCTCGCTCAGTGAAGGCAACGGTAACGAGGCTACTAACAGTTCACCAGCACTGCGTAGTGCGATGTTCACCCCCCAGTGATCCATACCTGTACTGAACGGCACAGTTCCACATAGCGGATCGACAAGCCAAGTAAGCGAATCGTTGTCGCCAGAAAGGACCGTCTCGCTCTCCTCTGAGAGAATCCGACCCGGCACACCGGCTGTCTTCAACGCTTCGGATATCGCTCTGTCACTGGCAAGATCGGCATCCGTTACCAGTGCGTTCGGTGATTTGTAGAACGAATCAAGTGGATTTGAGTTATCGGGTCGAAATCGAGCGAGTAGCACTTTGCTGGCAGCTGCTGCTGCCGAGTTGGCGGCATCAAGAATCTGCGGTAGGTTGAGATTGTTCTGGTTCGAATTGTTCAAATGATCTGGCCTGAGAAACCGGGCGCTTATCTCACTGACGAAATGGCAGGGACCATCGATTTTACTTTCGATATCACTCGTCGAGTGTTTTCGGCCATATATTTCGTCAGCAGATCTGCCGCCGCGCCATTCGCTCCATTTTCAACTAGACCATGCCCTTTTACAGCCATTTCGTAAGCCGATTCGAAAAGCTCGTTTTGCAATATCGCAAGTTCTGCCCTGATGTCGGCTCGTGCCTGCGCACCCGACCGCAGTCCGTAATGAGTAAGTCGGTAGAAGTCCCACCATGGGCTGTCATAGCTTTCCATCTGGCCGCCAATCGCCAGAACGGACGGAATGTCACCTTCGATAAACATGGGCGTAAACACTGTCATGCAGGGTGAGTACATCCCGGTCCAGTACACGGGCAGTCGTTCACCTGTGGCACAGAGATCGGCAACAAGGCTTGCCGTTGATGCCCCGGGTCGCTCTCCTGTCATTCGGTGTACGCAGATTGATATTTCGCCTGCAACGTCGACCACGGGTGGCTCATCCGGATTTCCACCGTCTGAATGATCCGACAGCACCCGCATCATCGCCCGAGCATCGAGTCGACCCGATCCAACGCCAAGCATCGCTTGGGATCGACACTGCCGCGCCGTACCGCTCGCCGCGTTCTCAGGATCGCCAAACACAGCTGTAAAGTCGAAATCATCCTCAGAACCTAGGTCGTACAAGCCCAGGCTATTCGCCTTTGCCTGAGCGCCCGGAGATAAGCGATCAGAGCCAGTGCCAATCTGGCTTATGTTCGAAATCGAAGTGAAATCTTTGACCTGCTTTACAGCCCAATCATGTCCGACACACTCGACAACGTAGGCCGATTTTGGATCAGCGACGATGTAGAGATTGTCGTAGGTGCGAACTCCCTCTCCGTTCGAGAATTTGCCCTGACCGAACTCCGATATGATACTCGTCATCACGTCAACAGCTTCTTCGGCCGACTTCGAGCGTTCGAGTGCTAGTCGTAACACCTCCATACCAACCAGTTTCGGTTCATCCACTTCTGGTAAGAGCGACGGGAGTGACTCGTTGCCTATCACAACCTGATGCTCGTTAAAGCCGTGCTCATAGCCCGCGCACCAGTATGGCTTCGACCCTACATGGCGATATGTGTGCTCGATCTGGGGTACGTCGACGAACTGAGCTCCGGCATAACCGCCAATGTGTTCTGCAGCAGGAACAAGCACCAACGGCTGAGCTTCTTCCTGGGGCCGGTCGCTATTTTTTGCGAAAACTGTGTTACCACCAACAGTCGAGCCTTCGAGCGCAACCATCGTGTCGCACGATTCGATCCAGTCATTGGTCGGCGCTACTTTGATCGATTGGATCTTCACGGGCGTTTCCTCCAGGCCTCTAGTGGCCCCCTGACTCATTTTCACTGGTGACTCTCATAGTCCTTGCCTGCATCGCCATTTAAACACCCAAGTGTTCAACTAAACGGAATCTTACATGCCCTCTTCATTCAGTATCACGGCATTCGCCTGAGTTCGGTCATATTTTGGTTGTAGTCAGTTTGCGGGTTGGATACGCACCGATGCGGTTTTTCCAGAGAGTTCATGACTACTGCTTCGATCAAATACTGAATCCATCGTGACGTAGATCTCGATTTCGACCAGGCAGTCAAGGCAGTCAAGGCTGTAACCAGCGCTCTGGCTGAAGAAAGCTTCTGGATACTTACCGAGATCGATCTACAGGCCATACTAAAAAGAAGGCCTACATCTACCGGCCAAAATACCTAATACCCGGCTCATACAACCCAAACCTTACGAACACTGTGCTCAATGCTGAGCCTTGGGCAGGCCTGCTTCTGACATGCAACGTAGTTGTCCAGGAGATAGACGGTGGGACTTAAATTGTGTTTATGGATCCAGAGGTAATTCAGCGAGAAACCTCAAATCCATAGATCTTCGATACGGTCTGTGACGCCAGAGAACGACTAATTCGAGTCGCAAATAGCCTCCCCAGTCGGTAACTAACCGCACTATCGCCCTGAAAACCCGGTAAGATTTCGCCCGCAAAGCAGTAATTGGTTTTGGCACAAACATCTAAAACCATCGGGGGCAATTGGATATGGTCGGTAGCAAAGTTCTCGTTCTGGGTGGTGGTTTCGGAGGCGTGCAAGCTGCGAGAGAAGCTCGCGCTTCGCTTGACGCAACTCACGAAGTGACGATCATAGATCGAAATCGGGTGCCGCACCTTTGCGGAATGAACCCACTGCTTATCGTGGGCGAACGAGACACAGATAAAACTGGTAGATCGCTTGGCAGGCTTGCCAATCGGGGGATCAAATTCATCGAAGCGAACATCGATTCTATCGATACAAGTGGCCAAAAGGTGTCCACCTCGACGGGTACCCTCGACTACGACTATCTCGTGATCGCTCTCGGTGCCGCGTATGACTGGGATGCCGTTCCCGGAGCCAAAGACGCTTACTCGTTCTACGATTTCGACTACGCCCGTCACCTGCGTCGACGCCTGAGCCGCCTGAAGCGCGGCAAGATTGTTTTCGCTGCTGCAAGTCCCCCGTACAAATGCCCACCCGCACCACTTGAAACAGCAATGATCATCAACTGGTGGGCGCGCAAGAAGGGCATTCGCAAGGGCATCGACATTTCTGTATACATTCCTGAGCCTGCCCCTCTTGGCGTGGCAGGAAAAGAAGCATCGATGCGGGTGCGAGCCGCACTTGATCAACGAGGAATTGAACTGGTTACAACCGCTGGAGTAACTGAGGTTGCCATGGACGGACGCGAGGCGTCGTTCGCTGATGGCAGCTCAACTTCAGCTGACATTATCGCCACCGTTCCGGTTCACAAAATACCAGACATTGTTGCCGATTCAGGAGTAGCAGGCGGTAAGCCGTGGATCCCAGTAAACAAGGCAACACTCGAAACATCTACATCAAACGTCTTCGCTATCGGAGATGTGAATGTTGTTCCCTCGGGTGATTTCGCCATTCCTAAGGCCGGCGTTTTTGCAGCTGGTCAGGGCACGAAGGTCGGTGAGATTATTGCCAGCAGGATTAACCAGTCTGATCAACCAGCCCCGTACGACGGTATCGGGTTCTGCTACATAGCGTACTCGGGCGGGCGTTCAGCCACTGTCAGTGGTGAGTTCCTAGCAGAAGGCGGACCTCAAACTATTTTAAGTGAACCGACGGTTTCGGGGATGAAGAGCAAGGCCCGTTTCGAGCGGGACTGGCGCAACTTCAAGATTTAGACAATTTGTATAGTGGCCGGTGAGTGAATCACGCTTCCTGCCGATAGACCGATAGAAAGAAGTAGTTCGAGAATGATTGCAGTACGACGTACCTACTTACCCAAGGCCGGAACCGGTGGCAAATTAGCAGCGCTGGTGAACGAAGCCGGAGCGGCAATGGAAGCCGCAGGATTCCGAAAGCCTACGGTTTACCGTGGCTGGCACGGAGCCCACGGACTGCTGCAGACCGAGCAGCTGTGGGATTCAATCGCCGATTACGAAGCCTCTCGAAGCGCCGTTCGCAACACCCCGGGAATAACGTCTGTATTCGATCAGATCTACCCGCTGCTCGCCGAGACCCACAACACGGAAATTTTCCAGATTACTTCATAGCCGATTTCATCCCTGCCCGGTTCGCTGGATGCCAACCACTGTCGTTCTAAACTTGATTCAAAATCACGTTGAACTGACGAATCATCCCGACTCGAGAAGTATCGGTTGCTCACTGTGCTGGTCAGTCCTTCATCATTGTCAGCGATACTGAATTAAGTTCAACGTGACAATGTTGGTTGTTCAAAACCTAGTACGCCGTCCAGTCCTGAGGCACATCATCTGGTGAGATCGTTCGGTGTTCGTCGGCACTCATGATTGTCGCCAGCGTTGATACCAATTCTGATCGGCCATCTTCACCTGAATAGCGGACGGCGTTTCCTCCCAGAATCGAATCAACCCAGTGCTCGAGTGCTGCCTGATGAGAGGCGTCATAGTAATTGTTGTTGGAAAGCCATACGCGGTCACTTGAGTTGGCTTCATCAATAACGCGCGTCTTGCCATCACGATAAAGTACAACAGCCGGGGGCTGGCTCGCTCCCGGTGCAGAGCCACCTCCCTCACCATAGACAACGAGTGTGCCCTTTGTTCCATAGACGGTCGTGATAAAGCCGACGGGATCGGCGGCTTTTCCCCCAGATTCGATCTGACTCCAGGTGCTGTCGACCCCGTTATCGAAACTCCACGCCACAGTGGTAATACCCTGGCCCGTTGGAGCTCCCCTACCCGAACCCCGCTCGCTACCGGTAGCTCTCGTCTGCAAATGCGCCGTGACCGAAACTACGTCGGCGCTAGTAGCAAAGAACCTTGCAGTGGCGAAGAAGTGGGGGGCGTGATCCATTATCCACGGGAACCTGCCACCGCCGGACAACTTTGGGTCGACCCGCCATGGTGCGTTGGCTTCGTGGCTGAGCCCATCGAGACGCTTTGCCTCGTCTCCTCGCATGATCCACGGACCCTTGGTCTCTCGGATATGGAGAACATCACCGATGTCGCCACTGTCTATCACCCCGCAGGCCGCAACGATCGGGTGATGGAACACGTAACTCTCACCGACCATTAGGGTGGTCCCAGCTTGCTGATGAGCCGACACCATCTCATTTGCCTCTGCCAGAGAATGTGCCATCGGTTTTTCACAATAGACGTGTTTGCCTGCCTTTGCAGCTGCAACGGTTTGGTCAGCGTGAACAAATGGTGGAGTTACGAGGTCGATCGCGTCGACCTCAGGATCGGCGAGAACGTCGGCGAGCGATGTGAAGGCCTTCGCCCCGGTCTGCTCGGCCAATTCGCCAACTTTATCGGCGTCGAGGTCGCATACAGCGTACAGATTGGCATTCGGGACAGCGGCCAGACCATTGAGATGCGCGGGGGCAGCGATTTTACCGGTTGCGCCTATGAGTGCGATGTTCAAACGTTCAGGAGTCATAGGTACTTATTCGTCAATCTTGTCGGCGTACTGCTCCTTCTCCCGCAGGGAGAAGGTTGGGATGAGAGAGAAACTGACATGTGAAAACTAGCATTCGAGTTTGTGATCTGCGGCCAGACCCACCCGCTAGCTAACTCTCAATCTGGAAGGAAGAAACCTGCGATTATCGCGTAGCGGCCAACAGCATCACTTTAGACACGTCGACCACCCACGGGCCGTCCATGCTCAGGCTGGCGTGAACATTCTGGTCGGGAAGCAGTTCAACCTCGCGCTCGCCGTCGAGGGCAATAGTTCCAGGGCGCAACTTGATATCGATCTTTTCGCCGGGAGCGATTTTTCTCCAATCTAATATTTCGACTTTTGAGATGGTCCCGGGTGCTATCGGAGCCTTCACGGTAGTCGCATTCGGTCCCGGTTCGCCAGCCAATCGAATATACAGGCCGCACTCTTCGTCGATCGAGACCGGGGTGAGCCTAGACCCGATCGATGAGATCCCGATGCTAGCCGGTTCGGCACGGGTGAGAAAAATTGCTTGAAGTGTCTTAGTCTCCCACACAGCCCTTGCGCCAACAAACATCTGGTTCGATACGGCTGCGTCGACCAGTGCATCGTCTCTGAGTTTGCCATCGACGTAAATTTCTATCCGCTTCGAGCGCTTGCAGCCCTCGTCACGACCCACCACCCCGGTTGCAATAGAACCCGCGGCTATTCCAGCTAGGGTGCCTTCTGTATTTGCGGGGAAGACATTGTTAGTACCGGTTGAAATCGGCACCAACGGCACATCTTCGCAACCCTTTGCGACCACTCGATTGGTACCGTCACCACCAAGAGTTACTATGCAGTCTACGCCCTGCTCGGCCATGGACCGTGCGGCGTTTGTTGACGCGCCCTGGTGATCGGCAACCGGCATCTCGACATAATCGATTTTGATCTGGTCTTCGACATCTTGCGAAGCAGGTCGCGCCAGTCCTGAATGGTCAGGCATGACTAGGATTCGATCGGCTCCAGTTGATACAACCCCTGCGAATACACGGCTGAGAATGTTGGCCTTTTCCTGGTTCGAAACGACACGACCTTGTGCCACTAGGCGGCGAATGTCTTTACCTGCCGCCGGGTTAGCGATAATTCCGACGGTACTCATTTACAGGCGACCCCGGTGTCCTTGACTGGCATTTGGTGATTCTTAGACCTTCATCCAACTCGGGTCACTCAGGAATTTGGCAATCTGTCGCACAAACTCAGCGGCCGGTGCTCCATCACATGCCCGGTGATCGAACGCGAGGTTCAAGTTGGCGATGTAACGAAAGGCAATCTCGCCATCGACGCCCACGGCATCCTGACGGTGTCGGCGGGGGAGAAGTCGACGGGCAAGGAGAACAAGATCACGATCACCAACGACAAGGGCCGCCTGTCCAAGGACGAGGTCGAGCGCATGGTCGCCGAGGCCGAGAAGTAC
>CAYTAO010000006.1:0-26471 GCA_964435915.1 uncultured Dehalococcoidales bacterium | reverse complement strand
CGCACCAGTCGGTCACGTGGTTCCGGAAGACAACGAGGCTCAGGTTGGCGATGGAACGAACGGCAATCTCGCCATCGCCGACCACGGCTGCCTCTTCTACGGTGCCAACTCCCAGAATCCCGATTTCAGGCGGGTTCAACAGCGGGTTGAACTCATCGATGTTGTACGAACTCAAATTCGTGATCGAAAACGTACTGTTGGTCTTCTCATCAATAGACAGGGTGTTCGATTTCGCCTTCTTTGCCAGATCCCGAACCTCCTGGGCTATCTCAAGCAACGACTTCTTGTCGGCGTTCTTTATTACCGGAACCAGCAAGCCGTCGGTCACTGCCATCGCCACGCCAACGTTGATCTCATCGAGAATCCTGATCTCATCGCCAACAAGGTGTGCGTTTGCCTTTGGAGTTTCTTTCAGCGCCCGTGCAACTGCTGCGATTACAAGATCCTGATACTGAGGACGAAGCCTGTACTGTCGCCATTCGCCAACGAGATATCGTTGGAACGCAACCGAATCTGTCACGTCGGCCTTGGTCGAAAGCGTCACAGCGGGGATTGTCGAGCTCTCTGTCATCCGTCTCGCGATGACGCCTCGCAGACCCGTTAACTTGACCATTTCCTTTACCGGAATGACCGATTCAGGCAGTGGCGCTACAGTTCCTGCCGTGCCTGCTCCGGGAACGACACCCGCGGCTTTCACATCGTCTTCGGTTACTCGACCGCTTGGACCGGTTCCAACTATGCCTACCAGATCAACTCCCATTTCTTTTGCTAAACGTCGTGCCCTTGGCGTGACGATCTGCTTGCCGCCTTTGGCCGATGTAGGTGTGGTGGCGAGCTTGGCGACATCTACTGGTGGAGCCGGAGTAGATGCCGAGCCTGTGAGGGCAGCCGCGGCGGGAAGGTCGGATTCTGACTCGCCCTCTGAGAGCAGATATCCAAGGACGGTTCCAACGTCGACTATTCGGCCCTCTTCGACATCGATCCTGCCGAGTGTGCCGTCAACTGTAGCTTCGACCTCGGCATTGACTTTGGAGGATTCGATTTCAACGAGTTGATCGCCTTTAGCGACCGGATCACCGACTGCTTTGAGCCACTTGACTACTTCGCCGTCGTTCATCCCCATGCCCCACTGGGGCAGGATGATTGGTGCAGGCATATTTACCGTTCCGTGGTTTATTTGCCAACTCACGGACGCAACGCTTGTCGGCAATGTTCAATTTGTGTCCAGAAAAAGGGCTACAAGAAGAACTCTAAATATGGGATCAGGATTTACGCGCCGGTGGCTAGTTTATCGCAGATGCGGGTAAGTTCGGCGGAGTTTCAGGCGCGAAATGACCGTCAGTAGTGTAATTGACCGGGATTTCTACCCCCCGATGCCAGTTCGAGTGATAGTTGTTGCCAGCGATACAGAATCACAATCGCTAAAAACGCCGGGCTGATACCACCTGTCCTCAATCAGAAGCCCCAGAGGGCAGGAGGGCATCGGCTAGCTCGGTAAAGTTGGTCACCGTCACATCAGGTTCGTACATCTCGTGCGTGTCTTCAAACGGCAGATCGTATCGGTTCACGTACGCCCCACGCAGTCCGCAGGTCCGTGCGCCCATTATGTCGAACGAGTTCGCCGAGACCATCAATAGCTCCGATGGTTCCATGCTCAGATTCCGGGCCGCGCGACGGTAGACACCCGGTTTTGGTTTGAAGTACCCGGCCTCCTCAACCGAGATCCCGCCATCGAAATCGTACTGAAGCCGGTTTTTTACGAGATGGTCAAGAAACCAGGGATTTCCATTTGAGAGTGCGATCAACTTGTAGCGTGTGCGAAGCCTATCGAGACCCGCAACACACTCCAAAAACGGCGAAAGCTCCTGCCATCCAGCCATGAAAGTGTCGACCTGGTCGGATGTCGGATCGATCTTGTTATTGCGAGCAACATAAACGAACGCTCTTTGCACGGTTTCGAGATAGCCTGAGTGACCGAGTTCGACCAGCGTGTCCTGATACTGCTCGATACGCTGCCTGTAGCGAAGCTGCTGCCACATCGCCGCAGGGTCGAGATCGGAGCCACTATCATCGAGAAAAATCTTCAGATGGGGTGTGAGCGATCCGCCCAAGTCGAGAACCGTCCCGAACAGATCGAACGTAAGCGCCTTGCAGTTCTCGAAAACAGGATTCATATGGTGCTCCGGGCGGGGCTCGTTGTGGGTAGCTGTGCTTTCTAGCGTACCGTGAGACTCCACTCCATATTTTATCGGTTGAGCACGTGCTTTCGTCCTCTTCCCGACCGAAGCAAAGCGGAGCGAAGGGATCTCAAGCTTGGACTTTCGCTATCGCCGCCCGACAAGACTCAATAGATTCCGTCCGGTTCGAAAACAAAGACATCATAGTCACGAGAAATCCCTCCGCTTCGCTAGGGTCGGGACAAGGAATGTCTGGGAGTGTTTCACCTACCGAAAGCCTAACTCTCCAGCGTTCGCTTTACTGCTTCTGTGATCTTAGCAACATCCGGGTAGACCAGGCTCTCGAGCGCCGGAGAGAACGGGATGTGAACCTGTTCGGAAGCAACCTTCTGTATCGGTGCCTGAAGTGACCAGAAGCTTTCTTCAGCGACGATGGATGCGATTTCCGAAGCGGCACTGCAAACCTTGTGGGCAGGATCGGCAATGACCAGTCGGCCAGTCTTCTCGACCGAATCCAGAATAGTTTGTTTATCGAACGGAACCAGCGTGCGAGGGTCGATAACCTCGACCGAAATTCCTTCAGCTGCCAGCTGGTCTGATGCAGCAGCAGCGATATTCACTGCGCCGCCGATAGCCACGATCGTGCAGTCGGTACCTTCTCGCACAACTTTCGCCTCGCCGAACGGCACAATAAGTTCACCTTGTGGCAGATCGGAATTGTCTGGGACTTCGCCACGCATGCCAAACAGAGTTCCATCTTCGAAAACAATCGTCGGGTCGTTATCGCGAACGGCAGACTTGAGTAATCCCTTCATATCGGCAGGGTTCGATGGCACAACGATCTTGATTCCAGGCATGTTCATGAACATCGGGTACGAACGATCTGAGTGGTGAGCGGCCGAACCACCTCCGTAAAACATCGTTGCCCGATAAACAACAGGAAGTGTCGCCTGCCCACCGAACATGTATCGCATCTTTGCCGCCTGAGAGATGAGCTGGTCCATACCGACCCACATAAAACTGGTCAGCGTCTCAACGATAGGACGCATCCCCACAAGCGACGCGCCAATTGCGGCTCCGAAAAACCCGTTTTCCGAAAGCGGAGTGTCGAGCACCCGCTTCTCGCCATAGTCGTTGAGAAGATTCTGCGTGGCGCCATATACGGCCCGGCGGATGTCTTCTCCCATGATGAACACGTTTTCATCACGAGCCATCTCTTCGGAGATTGCCTGATTTATTGCTTCTATAAATACGGTCTGTGCCATTTTTATTCACTACCTGCGAACTGGGGATTATCTGGAAGTCCTGATCGAAAAATAAATTACCGATTTACGGTAGTGGGATTGGATTCGCCCACATGTCGTCGAAAAGATCATCCGGCTCCGGGAACGGACTGTTTCGTGCAAAATCGGTGGCTTTCTCGACTTCATCAACTGTTTCGGCATTGATTGCATCGCACTCTTCACGAGTCGCAATGTCTTGAGAAATAAGGGTGTCCTCAAGAATCACCAGTGGATCCCGCTGACGCCAGCTTTCAATTTCCTCTTCGGTTCGATATTCACCCCTGCGAACCCGACCCAGACCAAGCGAGTGCTCTTCATATCGATAGGTGAGACCTTCGATGAGAGTCGGACCCTCGCCAGCTCTCGCCCTCTTCACTGCTGCGGCGGTTGCCTCGTACATAGCGATGGCGTCCTGACCATCAATGAGCAGTCCGGGCATGTTGTATGCCGAAGCACGATCGGATACGTGTTCAACGGCAACGGTGTCTGAGTATGACGTCGTAACAGCGTACTGATTATTCTCGCAGAGGAAGATTACTGGCAAATTCCAAACCGAAGCGAGGTTCATCGACTCGTGAATCGCTCCTTGATTGGAGGCTCCATCACCGAAAAATGCTAGCGAAACAAACTTCTCGCCCTTGATGTGCGCTGCAAGCGCGGCTCCTACAGCAACCGGGACCGATGAGCCGAGAATTCCGGATTCCCCGAGAATTCCGATCGAGTAATCGGCAAGGTGCATCGAGCCACCTTTGCCTTTGCAGTAGCCATCGACGCGACCGTACAGCTCGGCCATCGCCTTGTCGACTCGTCCGCCCTTGGCGATCGGGTGACCATGCGAGCGGTGGTTCCCGGCAATGTAATCAGTGTCTTCAAGAGCGGCACATGCACCCACAGCAACGGCCTCTTCACCGATGTACGGATGAGCGGCACCACTGAATTCACCAGCCCCGTGGACTTCCATTACTTTCAGTTCGAAGTTTCTAATCATCCACATGCGTCGAAGCATCAGCAACAACAGATCGCGATCGATATCCACAGTTAACCCCTCAGGTCGTTCAGACAAAGGAGACGCTTACAGCTAGGCTCGGAAACATCGACTTCGTTCTTTACTAATTACAAAATCCGGGGAAACAATCTGTTCAGGGGAACAATACGCCCCGGCGGATTTGCCGGATTATAGACCTACCAGAATCATAAGGGCGACGAGATCGGGGCAGTTCGGTTATCCAATCGCACTAAATGTAATCGCTGCAATCACTCCGATTTTCAACGCGATAACAAACAGGTATTTGGCGATGAACGACCCTTTCGAGGTCTTGTGCCTGAACCGGCGCATGGCCCATATACCACCGGGCCAGCCTCCAAATAGAGCCCAAACTAGAAGAGTTCCCTCTTTTGGCCGCCATTCGCCCTTCGCTGCACGGCGTTTGTCCCACCAGGTCGCTATGGCCGACCCGATGTTGATAATGGCGACCATCACCCCCGTAAAAAGCGCTATCCGGACTGTTGTTACTTCCACTGTTGTTGCAGACCGTATTTAGTCGCATGCGACCGGGTTGATTTAGCCACCAATTTTATACTCGACTCAAACGGGGCGAGGAGGCACGAAAAATGGTACTATTGAGGTCTCGCTTGCAGTTTATGTAGCCGCATGCTAATCGCACCGGATTCGGCTCCCTGCTCCCTGCTCTTTTCACACGCTACACAAAAGTTCATGTTGTGCTTAGAAATCGGGATGAGATACGGGGTTTATCAGCTCGATTGGCGTATGGAACCACATAGTTAGGATCACAAATGGCAAAACGAAAAAACGCAGGCTCCGATATCACAGGTGGATCGGCTGAGTACAATGCTGACGATATCACCGTCATGGAGGGCATGGAAGCCGTCCGAAAACGACCGGGAATGTACATCGGTACAACTGGCACTGAGGGTGTGTTCCACCTGATCCGAGAGATTGTCGACAACAGCGTCGACGAGGCGATGGCGGGTTTTGCCAACCGGATCGATATCACTATCCAAAAAGACGGTTCGGTCACAGTCGTCGATAACGGTCGTGGAATACCGGTGGATAAGCACAAGAAAACTGGCCTATCCGCTCTGGAAACAGTTATGACCACCCTCCACGCCGGAGGAAAATTCGGCGGCAAAGGGTACCAAGTATCGGGTGGTCTTCACGGAGTTGGTGCCTCTGTAGTGAATGCACTTTCCGAGTGGACTATTGTCGAAGTACGCCGCAGTAAGAAAGTAAGCACACAGCGATACGCACGCGGTAAGTCCGTCGGTGATATGGACATTCGTGATCAAGATAAAAGTGATTTGAAGGGCACCGGGACAAGGACCACCTGGATGCCGGATTCACAGATCTTCCCGGAGATTAGCTATGACTGGGAGGCGATCTCCACACGATTTAAGGAGATGGCGTACCTGAATCAGGGCCTCACAATCCACCTTCGGTCCGAATGGCACGATGATTTGTGGCCCTTTAACGATGTGACGTACATGTTCGATGGTGGTGTCCAGAGTTTCGTCAGGTCGCTCAACCGACGGCGCGGCGCGGTTCACAACGAGGTAATGCATGTGGTGGAAACCGAGAATGACGTGGTTGTCGAAGTTGCCCTTCAGTACAACGACTCTTTTATCGAAAACTGCCTGTCATTCGCGAACGTGATTCGAACCGGCGATGGTGGATCGCATGTGACGGGTTTCCGATCAGCGCTAACTCGTGTGCTGAACGATTTCGCTCGCAAAAACAACATGTTCGGGACCGGCAAGGACGATATCAACAGCCTCTCAGGTGAAGACGTACGTGAGGGTCTTATGGCCGTGATCAGCGTGAAGGTCAAGGACCCCCAGTTCGAAGGTCAGACCAAGGGCCGCCTCGGTAACCCGGAAGTCAAGAGTGCCGTTGAGAAGATCGTCGGTACCAAGTTATATGAGTTCTTAGAGGACAATCCCACCGATGGTGCTCAGATTATTAACAAGTCCACAACGGCCGCCCGCGCACGTGCTGCTGCAAAGAAGGCGCGTGATCTCGTTATCCGTAAGAACGCCATGGACGGTGGTTCGTTACCGGGTAAGTTAGCCGACTGCACAGAGAAAGATCCCACATTATCCGAGGTCTACATCGTTGAGGGTGAATCGGCCGGTGGTTCTGCCAAACAGGGCCGCGATCGACAGTTCCAGGCGATTCTGCCGCTTCGGGGCAAGATCCTGAACGTCGAGAAGGCTCGCCCAGAACGTATGCTGATGCACGAGGAGATCGCGGCGCTCATCACGGCACTTGGTGCCGGGCTGGGAGAAGACTACGACGAAGAGAAGCTTCGCTATCACCGTGTGATCATCATGACCGACGCTGACGTCGACGGAGCGCACATCCGCACACTTTTGCTGACGTTCTTCTTCCGTAATATGCCGCAGCTCATCGGAAATGGACACCTCTACATTGCACAGCCACCTCTGTACCGGGCCTCTCGTGGTCGTTCGGCGCGCTGGCTGTACTCTGATTCCGAACTAGATGAATGGACTGCAAACCGTCTGTACGGCACGATCAAGATAACCGCAGATGGCGATTCCGGGTTCGAATTGAAGAGCACAAGAATCGGTAAAATCCTTACACCGCTTCGTGAATACATCGACTCACTTGAAGTAGCCCGTGTGTTAAACATTCCAGAGAGCGTAATCGAGAAACTCATCAAAAATCCCGAATATGCTTCACTCGATTTTCGCCCAGAACGTCCACCCGAACCTGAGATTTCGGCAGAACCTGCGCAGGTTTCGTTATTCGCCCAGCCAGAATCTTCAGACGAAGAATCAACCGAGATTCTTGCGGAAGTAGAAGGAGATGATGAAGATGTTGAGCCGGAGATTCTTCCGGATCGAACATTTGATATTGATGGCTACACTCTGACCAAAGACATCTACCAGAACCCGGCAGTGCAGCGCCTCCGCTCGATCTATCCGATCATCGAGGAGATTGTTGATAACGGTACGCTGACAATCACGAAGGGTGATAACGTTGTCGCCACGGGTGTTGTCTGGTCGGATTTGCCGACCACGCTCGATGCCAAATCTGATCGCTCGGGTGTGAACGTTCAGCGATACAAGGGGCTTGGCGAAATGAACCCTGATCAGCTGTGGGAGACCACGATGGACCCAAGCGAACGGGTCATGCTGCGGGTTACCGCCGAGGACGCAATAGCGACTGATGACACATTCCGAACCCTGATGGGCGACGATGTTGAACCCCGCCGAAACTTCATCCGAGCAAACGCCCTCGAAGTCAAAAATCTCGATGTGTAGGTGCCGACGGCACGTTGTCTCTAGCAGATTTACTATTGCCTAAATCGTTTTCATCGAGCCGGGGGCTACTTAGAAAGCATGAAGTGCCCTTTCTAGAAGTCGTTTCGCGTCGGCTTATCCCCTCTCCCTAGCAAGGAGAGGGTTTATGGAGTGGGTCGAGGTCGTCGACTTGAGCAAATACAGTCGTCGCTGAAATCATCTCGAATTCCCGAGCGGAGTCGCGGGATCTGGTGGGGTCGCGTGTGAAGCTGGCAACGTTAACAGGTGCATCCGTTTGGGAACCCATCCCCACCCTCTAGCTCCCTACCTTAGCAAGGGAGGGAGGATCGGACTGAGTTGCTGATGCTTATCACACATTTATGGTCACCTTGCCGTCGGATGTTGACTCCCACAGCTTGAAGAATGGAATGCCCCGACGTTCGAGCTCATCCCCTCCGCCCTGGTGTCGGTCCAGAACGGCCATGACCAGCACGACCTCGCAACCGAACTCTTGAACCGCGTCGATCGCTGCCAACAACGATCCGCCGGTCGAAACCGTGTCGTCGAACGCCGCCACTTTCATGCCAGGCTGGAGATTACCTTCGATCTGTTTGCCGGCACCATGCTCTTTCTGCCCGGGCCGAACGAAAAACCCGGTGCGCTTTTTGCCGTCGAGTCGCGAACGCAACGCCAATGCGCCAACAATCGGCACAGCCGCAACGGTGGGACCACCAAACGCATCGGCACCGGAATCGTCCATGACCATGCTAAAAGCCCGTGATATAAGGTCTGCGCCTTCTGGATCGGTTGAAAGCATCCGACCGTCGAAGTAGTAAGTGCTCTTCTGGCCAGACGAGAGTGTGAAATCGCCGAATTTCAGCGAATCGAGCTCCATCGCCCTGTCGTACAAACGTGTCGAAATGTTTTTTAAATCAGATCCGTTGCACATGCGCAATGATGCTCCTATTTAGCGATACAAACCCTGTTTTTCGATGTACTCAATAACCACTGGGGGGGCGAGATCAGTGACAGAACGACCTATCGCAAGATAATCCCGAACGCGGGTTGCCGATACATCGATCATTGACCCTTCAACATACTCTGCCTCGCTTGCAGGGTGTGATTTGTCGAGGGCCTGAATGTCAAACGGCTGGCCGGGTCGACCGACTACAACAATCTTCGCCAGGGCATTGATATGGCCCGCACTTTTCCACCGATCCATTGATCCCGCGGAATCTGCCCCCAGGATCAGGTACAACTCAGTCGAGTCATCCAACTGGTCTCGGATATCTCTGAGCGTGTCGACAGTGTAGGTTGAGCTTTCACGAACGATATCCACATCAGATACCGAAAATTCTAGTATGTTCTCCACAGCCAGCCCGACCATCCTGAATCGATCAGCCGCCGAGGCTTCAGGAGGGTTTTCTCTGAGCCATTGATCGGAGGTCACTACGAAAAGAACTTGGTCAAGCTCCAGTTCATCACTGGTAGCCATGGCCACCGCAATGTGACCATTATGGATCGGATCGAACGTGCCACCAAACACGCCCACTCGTTTAGAGACGCGTGAAGATGTCATCAGTCCCAGTCAAATTCCCATTTGTCAATCAAAACCGTATCGCCTGTCTCAATACCAGCTCTTTTCAGGGCGTTCGTAACCTTCAGCTGCTCAAGCCGACGCTGGAACTGCAGTCGAGCCTCCCACGACTCGAGATTGCTACCTCGGGCAAGCCGGACGGCCTTCGGATGCACGATTCGAAAGTCTCCACCGGGCTCGCGAATAACGACTTCAGTCAATTTTTTGACCGTAGGCCGGATTACAGGGATTTTATCAACAGGAACTTCGGGGACCGGTTCATCCTGATCGTGAGACGCCTGAAGCAGATGGAACATTGCTGTTTTGAGTTCTTCAAGCCCTTCATAAGTGGCAGCAGACACGAAGAATACTTCTGAGTGAAGACTGTTTACGTCTTTCAAGCTCTCCCTGATCTCGTCGGTCAGTACCGAGACCTCGTCAAGATCAAGCTTATTGATAGCGAGGATCTGAGGTTTTTTTGACAACTTCGGATCGAACCGTGTGATCTCGTCGTTGATCGCCTTGATACGACCGGGAACATCGTCTTCACTTCCGTCAACCACATGTACCAATACCTTTGTTCGCTGAACATGTTTAAGAAATTCATCTCCCAGGCCAATTCCGGTGTGAGCGCCCTCGATCAGGCCGGGAATATCGACCGCAACAAATGCCTCTGGACCGTGTTCGACTACCCCAAGCACGGGTTCAAGTGTCGTGAATGGATAGTCGGCGACTTTGGGGCGGGCTGCGCTGATAGCAGTCAAAATACTCGACTTGCCGGCGTTTGGCATGCCGATGAGTCCAACATCGGCGAGCAGCTTCAGATTCAACCGTACTCGTCGAATCTCACCTTCACCACCAGCCTCAGCAAGTAGCGGTTCTTGGTGGGTAGCAGTTACGAAGTGAGCATTGCCCCACCCGCCATGTCCACCTTTGGCGACAATCATCCGCTGACCTGGCTGATTGAGATCGCCTATCAGTTCCTTATCTTCACCGTCCTCCCATATCCAAACTTCGGTTCCCAGCGGTACCGTTACTTCGACTGAATCTGCTTTCGCGCCGTTTCTGTTGTGACCATCACCCTTGCTGCCATTCTTAGCAATGAAATGGGGCTGCCAGTGGAATTTAGTGAGAGTGTTTATCGACGAGTCGGCAATTAAGACGATATCTCCTCCATGACCACCATCCCCGCCCCCTGGTCCTCCACGCGGAAGCAGTGCCTCTCTAATGAAAGTCACAAGTCCGTGTCCACCATTTCCGGCGCGCACTTCTATTACTGCAGAATCAAGCATATCGAAATCTAAATAAATAATTTCTGTTAGTTAAACGTGTTATTAATAATCAGTGTTGATATGTGAATACGGTTCTTAGATTGAGTATAAAACGAATGTGAAGTTATGGTTGAAATCTATAAATTAATTGTAAAAATATATGGTGAATATCAACCTGTGTGTGGATGTAGCAGAGACATTTACTCAGCAGTTTGATTTTGTGGATACCCAGTTCAAGGTTTCTGTCAACTTACCCGGATAGGTATTTGATCTTTTCAACATATTTCTGGTTCGAATTCAGTAGGTAATCGACATTCATTACACAATGAAGATAAAGAAGCAATCAAAGTATTTTCATATCTCTGAGGGAAAGTCCTGGTATCGTGAGTATCACGACCATCATCGAAAGGCTTGAATGTAGGGCATTTCCAATTGGGCGTCTGACTCTAGTGAACCGATTATTTCGGATGCTTTTGGAATCGTTGAATTGCTGTGGTAATCGCACGGCGATCCCGAGTGCCTGTTGATCAGTGCTGAAACTCCACTTACGCGCAGTGAGTTTTGATTACGTTGATTAGGTGGAAAAGGGTGTCTTTGATCGGCGGTTGGCCTTCAATGATAGGAGAAACAAAAGAGTTTCCTTGGTTCATGAGTTCTTGTCGTGCGAATTTGCTGCACACCGACGCACAAAAAGCCTAGTTGGCAGAAACACTCACTCTACGTGACCTGACAATGATGTCGCGCACGGCTGCCAGATGGTGGCGTACCGTGCTATCGGTTTCCATTAACTGTGAAAAGCGCTTTTGTGCGTATAGAACAGTTGAGTGGTCTTTGCCACCGAGCACCTCGCCAACGCGAGCCGAAGTCAGGTGTGCTTCTTCACGGAGCATGTACATTGCCATTCGACGTGCCCCTGCAGTTGCTTTGTCTCGACGTTTTCCAGCGATTCGATCGACAGCTACCCCGGTGAAGTCAGATATCGCAGCTAGGATTTCGTCGGCCGATGCAATGTCCGAGGGAGTTTCGACTAGCAGACTTTTTAGAGCCTGTTTCGCAAGATCAGTTGTAACCGGACTTCCTACTAGCTGCGAATACGCGACGACCCTGTTCAGGGCGCCTTCGAGTTCGCGAACGTTCTGGTGGGCTGGCTGCGCGATCTGGTCGAGCACGGCTGGCTCAAGGTTCGGTATCTTGCTTCGCAGTATTGCATAGCGAGATTCGTAGTCGGGCGGCTGTAGGTCAACCTCAAGCCCACCAGCGAGCCGTGACTGAATTCTATCTTGTAGCAGGCTTTTACTTGCGGGCTCGTCACCCGTGATAACAATCTGTTTGCTCGCCATATGCAGTTCGTTAAATGTGTGGAAGAAGCCTTCCTGAGTCTGCGGCTTTGACGTTATGAACTGGATATCGTCTACCAAAAGCACATCTGCGCTGCGATAGCGTTCTCTGAATCGATTTGCCGAGCCTTCACGAATAGCGTGTATGTATTCATTGGTAAATCGTTCACTGGTGACGTACAGGACCTTGAGACCGCGCGAGGCCAGTGCGTGCCCGATGGCATGGAGAAGATGAGTTTTGCCGAGTCCGACCTCGGAATAGATATAGAGAGGGTTGTAGACACTGCCGGGCGACTCGGCAACTCTCGCTGCGGCTGCTTGCGCGAGCCTGTTTGAGGGACCAACGACAAATGTGTCGAAATTGAATGAGGGCTTCAGCGCGTACGATTTCGCGTAGTCGATTTTCCCTGCCGGATGAGATTCGTCAGATTCTGAATTATCTAACGCTTTATTTGCCAGTTTTTCGGCTTGTAATTCTTTATTTGAGCTCTGGACCTTGAACTGTATTTCGAGCTTTCGGCCGGCTATGCGTGACACGGTCCGTAGAATGGTTCCCGAAAGACGTTTTTCGAGCATTTCTGCTGCAAAAGGACTGGGCGTGGATAACGTGAGGATATCGTCGATTAAACTTACTGTAGAAGTGGGCTTTAACCATGTTTCGTAGTTTGGTCTAGGGATTTCTAGTTGAAGCTGCCCCAGTGCTGCCGACCAAATTTGCCGTGCGTTATCCGTCGTCAAACCCTCACTTTTTTGGGCACAAAATACCCTTAACCGCACCTGTCGGTTTTTTAGATCATCGACCAAATATGTGGATTACCCGGACCGGCGAAATCGGTAGCTGGACGCTACCTGTGGTGGTGCCTGTCCGAGGGCAACCGTACCATGCGTTGGGCAGGGGCATGCAACCCCTTGGGTGGGCAATTGACGCGGATTTCGAACCAATTTCCCAGCAATATTGTGACATTCTTCACGACTTAGTTTGAGAAACCGCAGAAATTAACTATTGTTCACCGACCAAGGCACGGACGCGCTGCCGGTTTCGCGGTGTCGCGAACGGCGCGAGGCTTATAAAGTAGTTACATGAGAATTGTTTTCTTTGGCTCACCGATGGAGGCCGCGACATCGTTGGAATCGCTGATTAACGCGGGGCATGACATTGCCGCTGTGTACAGCGGACCTGATCAGCGCGCCGGCAGAGGGCGGATGAATACGCCGACTCCGGTAAGTGTCTTCGCCTTAGATCGGAATTTGCCTGTATTCACTCCAAAGGGTTTGAGGAACAATGCAGTGGAGCGGTCTCGGCTGGTAGAGGCCAAAGCTGATGTATTCGTTGTCGTGGCTTATGGACGAATTCTTCCTCCAGAGCTACTTCGGATCCCGCCGATGGGCGTGGTGAACGTTCATCCGTCGTTGCTTCCTCGTTACCGAGGGCCAAGTCCAGTAGTCAACGCGATTCTCGATGGTGAAGGTCAGACAGGGGTGACAGTGATGCTGCTGGACAGAGGAATGGACACTGGGCCGATTCTTGCACAATCGCCTCCGGTGCAGCTAGTAGGCGATGAAAAGGGCGCAGAGCTTCAGGAGCGTCTCTTCAAAGAAGGTGTTGCGATGCTTCCTGGAGTACTTAAAGGTTTGGCGGATGGATCTATCAGTCCGACTCCCCAAGATGATGCACTGGCGACCACTACCGGGCTGATTGAGCGGTCAGATGGGGAGATCGATTGGTTGATGCCGGCTGAACAGATTGATCGGATGGTTCGTGCCTACGATCCGTGGCCGGCCACGTTCACTAGTTGGAACGGCAAAGGGCTGAAGATTCTCGATGCAAGGGTGACTGTCGCGCCATCAGCAGGGCCCATTGAACCCGGCAAGGTTGTCTAGGCAGACGGGCGTCTGCTTGTTGGCACAGGATTGGGTTCGCTCGAAATCGGTCGAGTTCAAATTGAGGGTCGTCAGGCGGTTGCGACCGACGATTTCCTGCGTGGTCAGCCGGGTTTCGAGGGCGCAACCCTTGGAGACTGATTAAGCTGTTTCGATCTGTTTGATAACCCTGTGGGAAATGTGGCTTCGAACGTGGTCAACGTTAGCCACCCACCAGTCGCTCCCATAGAATGCTGCCTCGCACTTTTCGATGTTGTCGACGGAGTCACCGTATGAGCGGATCCAGATGAACTGGGTTCGCTCTGCGTTAACCCAGGTACTTTCGACTGTGATACCAGCATCTTTCATAAGCGGGACCAACACCGGGAACAGATCGAGCCACTCGTCCATCATTCCTTTGTTGATCGTGTAGGTGCGCAGGTGAGCAATTGCCATCCTCTAAGTGAACTCCAAAGCTATTACGGCTTACTGGTAGGTGAAAATCAAGACGCTGATTCTACCGACTTTTTTTCTTAAAAAGGGCTTGGGGTGAGGTCTCCGGGGCGCGGGATTAGTGTATTGCCGAGTGTGAGCTGTCTAAACGCTGCCTAGCCCTTGAGCATGCCCATTAGTGCACGCTTGCCACCGGGACCTGATAGCTTTTTCATCATCTTCTGCATCTGTTTGAACTGACTCAGAAGCTGATTCACCTGTGCTGGTGAAGTTCCCGAACCGCCTGCTATTCGTTTACGGCGTGAGCCGTTGATGATCGAAGGCTCTTGCCGTTCAGCCATGGTCATTGAGTGAATGATGGCCTCAACTCTCATCATCTGTCGCTCGTTTAGGTCCTTCGGGTTGAACTTTCCTCGTAGTGCACCCATTCCTGGAACCATACCGAGAATGTCGGTCATAGAACCCATATTCTTGATGGTCTGGAACTGCTGGAGCATGTCGTTGAGATCAAACTGGTTTTTTCGAATCTTCTGTTCGAGAGCCAATGTCTGCTCAGTGTTGAACTGAACCTCGGCTTTCTCGATAAGCGATTCGATGTCACCCATTCCCAGGATGCGAGACGCTATCCGGGCTGGGTGATAAATTTCGAACTGGTCGGGCCTCTCACCCACACCAATGAACTTGATCGGAACTCCAGTTGCCGATCGCATCGACAGGGCTGCTCCACCACGGGCGTCACCATCCATCTTTGTCAGCACCATTCCGGAAACGCCGATTCGTGAGTTGAACTCACTTCCCGATCGGACGGCATCCTGGCCGGTCATCGCGTCCAGAACAAGGAGAGTTTCGATCGGCGAAGTGGCGTCTCGAATCTCCTCGAGCTCGCCCATCAGGTCATCGTCAATAGCGAGTCGACCTGCCGTGTCGAGAATGAGGTAGTGAATATTTTCGCTGGCGGCCTGCTTGACGGCCGCTAGCGCTACTTTCACTGGAGTCGAGCTTGATGGCTCTTCGGAATAAACAGTGATATCGAGTTGTTTACCGAGTTGTTTGAGCTGGTCGACAGCTGCGGGGCGTTGCAGGTCGCACGCGGCCATCATTACTGGGTGCTTTTGCTTGCGGAGATGGAGTGCAAGTTTTGCTGCGAGAGTTGTTTTACCTGCACCCTGCAGGCCAATCAGCATGATCACGCTCGGTGGTCGGTCGGCTCGGGCAAGCTCAGTAGCTTCGCCACCGAGAATATCGGCAAGCTCTTCGCGAACGATGCGGATCACCGATTGACCGGGATTTAGCGATGCGTAGACTTTGTCGCCATCGACGCGCTCTTTGATGCCCTTGATGAACTGGCGGGCCACTTTGAAGTCAACGTCAGCTTCGAGGAGGGCAAGTCGTACCTCGCGAAGAGCCTCGTAGATATCTTTTTCAGATAACTTGCCGCTGTTGGTTAGCTTGCTGAATACGCCGCCAAGTTTGTCGGAAAGAGACTCAAACATGATTTGAGTTTACACGGGGAATGGCGCTTGAACCGGGAGAATTTAGCGGAATGAACTGTTTAAACAGAAGATCATTGCGGGAGCCATATGAGAACGACGTTCAGAACTCGTCGAACGTTTCTTTGGCGGGGGAAGTTTCTTTGGTTGCCATAACGCAAGTCTACTCACCCAACTGGGGGTAAATGCAAGGAGGCTATGCCGACTAGACCATTTCGCCGATTTCACCGGTTGTCGACAATTCGGCTTCTGTACGAACCTGGATATCATCAAACAACCAGCCCGGGGCGGTTTCGCGTAGGACCAGTCGACTGTTCGCACGATCAACGTCGATCACCGCGATATCGGTCACAATCTGGTCAACGCAGGCGGGGGCGGTTAGTGGGAAGCTGCACTCCTCGACGATCTTGGGGATGTCGCCTCGGACGTTGTGCTCCATTGCAATGACGACTCGCTTGGAGTTTTCTGCAAGGTCCATCGCTCCGCCGATGCTGCCGATTCCGCGTTTAGGGATAATCCAGTTTGCTAGATCTCCGGTTCGGGAGACCTGTAGTGCGCCGAGCACAGTCACATCGATGTGACCGCCGCGAATCAAGTTGAACGACTCCACGGAATCGAAAAACGCCATACCGGGTACGAGCTTCGGGAACTTTCCTCCGGCGTCCATCATGTTTGGATCACCTTCACCGGGTGCCGAAAGTTCCTTGAAGCCGAGAATGCCGTTCTCTGCGTGGTAGAGCAGTTCAACACCATCTGGCAGGAAATCCGCACACATGGCCGGTATGCCGATTCCGAGATTTACCGTGGCTCCATCGATGAGATCTCGGGCTGCCCGTTTGGCTATATCGGCTCGACCGAGTCGGGGCGCCGGATCGTTTCCGATTATTTCGTTGGTCATGGGAGCGTGTCTCCCGCCGCTCGGAGTACGATCCGGTCAACGTAAGTACTCAAGGTGCCCACGCGCTCAGAATCAATGCCGCCAGGTTCAACGATTTCGTCAACTTCGACGATCGTTGTTCGGGCTGCGGTAGCCATTGCCGGATTAAACGCTCGAGAAGTGCCGATATATTGCAAATTACCTCGAGTGTCGGCTTTTTGTGCTCGGATCAGAGCGTAGTCAGCTGTAAGTGCGTGTTCGAGCAGGTGGGTGCGACCATCGAAATCACGATGCTCTTTTCCTTCGGATACCGGTGTGCCAACCCCTGTGGGCGTGTAGAAAGCCGGGATGCCTGCACCTGCAGCGCGAATCCTCTCAATTAAAGTGCCCTGTGGAACGATATCAACCTCGGCATTGCCTTCTCGCCAGGCCTTTTCAATGTCGCTCAAAGGATTGGTCGTCCCTGGAACGGGGAACGAGCAGATGATCTTAGCTGCCTGACCACTCTCGAAGAAAATGCCTTGATCGATTGGATCAAGATGATCTGGCCAACCGTAGCCTGTCGTTTTCGAAATTCCGGCAACGTTTCCGATGATTGTCAGATCACCGACACCCAGATCACGGAGAGCAAGCATCAGTCGTGTTGGCTGACCGCCAGCTCCTCCGAATCCGCCGATCATGATCGAAGAACCTGATGGAATGTCGGCTACGGCATCACCGAATGAGTTGGAAATTATATTAATGGGCACGGCGAGCCAGATTGTACGGTCTTTTGGATGGGTGTCGCATACACTTCGAGAAGAATTCAAACCCATTCCGATAAAATTTCGACCTCCGTCCCGATCAGTCGCGAGCAAATATGTCGCCCAAGAACAATAAGTCCGATTTCATCCTCATCGCTCACCGTGGTGCCTCATACGACGCGCCAGAGAACACGTTTGAGGCATTTGACCTGGCTCTTGCGCTCGGATTCGACAACTTTGAGACTGACGTACAGCTAACAAGCGACGGCCGGGCTGTGCTCATACATGACGAAAGTCTTGACCGAACCACCGACTCGATAGGGCTTGTTGTTGAAACGGGAATCGCCAAGATCAAATCGCTTAACGCCGGGCTCTGGTTCGAGGGGCCTGAAGACGGAGCCGGTGTACGAGGCGTAATGGCGTACCCCGAGGCGTTCGTGCCGACCCTAGACGATTTTCTCGAACGTTATGCTGGCAAGGCGCATGTTCATCTCGAACTGAAATCTACGCAACCTGAACTTGCAATGACAGCACGAAAGTCGCTTGAACAGTGGGGCTGGCTCGGCCAGCACACTGGTGATAGTGTGGCTCCGGGCTTGACGATCTCCTCGTTTCACATCGAGCAGCTTGAGCGGTCGATTGCGATTATGCCCGACATAGCGCACGGCTGGCTGCTTCAGAAAATAGACAAGACATCGCTCAAGACAGCGGTCGATCTTGGCCTGTCGGGAATTTACCCAAACGCTGGCAAGGTAACGAAGAAACAGATCACTGACGCCAACGACGCGGGGCTCATAGTCCGAACATGGGGCATATCCGATTCTAAGGCAGCTTTACGGCGTGCTTATCGTTCGGGTGCAGTTGGGACTACGGTCGACTGGCCGTCGAGAGCTCGCGAGATAATCGCTTCGATTTAGGGCGATTGCATTATTTTTCACTGCGGCTTGCTCGAAACTTACGGGCAATACTTTTTCAGGTGCCTTGTGAGCATGGCGCGCAAAGTTGTTTGACACTGAGTGGAGTATTTAAAGAATGTTCTACGGCACCTCTAGCTTCGTAAAGTTGGCTTCGCACCTGCGAGACGATCGATTCCGTGCACTTGTGATGTTGCTTCCTAGTGAGTCGAAATGATTACTGGCTCGGGTAGTTCTGCAGATGCCGAAAGTAAAGTGAGTTCTCCAAGACGGCTGGTTCGTGGTTTTTAGCGGCGTAACGCCTGCATACATTCTCGAAGAATTGACCGGGCAGGTAGGCGATAAAGGCAATAGCACCGCCGGAATAGTCACGAGTAGTCGACTTTCGAGTGTGATCGAAGAAGATCGGCTTGGGACATGGGTGACACCCAGATCAGCCTTCGTCCGTGAGCTCTCGAGCGTACTTGCGTTCCATCTCGGAAAGTTTTTCAACGCGACGCCGGAAATCCGGGTCGGTAGAGAATTCCGCGTTTACGAATGCGTCGAGGACTTCCTTTGCGACTGCTATCCCGATAATCCATGCGCCTATACAGATAAGGTTCACATCATCGTGTTCTACTCCTTGGTGTGCGCAATGAGTGTCGTGCGCCAAGGCCGCCCTGATGCCCGGAACCTTGTTCCCCGCGATAGCTGCACCAACTCCAGTTCCGCACACCAGAACGCCTCTCTCAGCCTCACCGGAGAGGATCACCGTGGTTACTCGCTGAGCGATATCAGGAAAGTCGACAGGTTCCTCAGAGTGAGTTCCGTAATCCGTCACATCGTGCCCTTGTGATTTCAGGTACTCGACAACTGGACCCTTCAAGGAAAAACCTGCGTGGTCGCCGCCAACAGCTAGTTTCATATTTATTTCCTTTCTTTCATATCGTCGTTTTTTAGGGTGCAGAGCACTCGCCGTACCATAAAGCCCACATCACCTATAAGTGCTGGAACAATCCTGTCGGATCTGACCATTCGGATGGAACTCGAACTGAAAGCACGGTTGCATCGCAAGTCAGAATGCCGACGTGCGAATACAGATCGACCGCTAAAGTTGTTTTCTTGTTCTTCTTTTCGGTTATACGAGCCCGCGCGGTAACTGGTCCATCAATTCGAGTGGGTTTCCGGTAGTTCACGGTCAACGAGGCCGTTGCGTACCAGATCTTCTCACCTTCACCCATTTCACGCCCTTCTGTTCGATAGCCATCGGCTATTGCAGAACAGACGCCGTGACAGTCGATCACTGATGCGATGATTCCACCGTTCATCACATCAGGCGGCATTGCTGCATGATGCGGTTCGGGTTCGAAGATGCATACAGACTCATCGCCGTCCCAGAACGACTTGATACGCAGACCTTTCTCGTTCCATGCGCCGCACCCAAAACAGTGATTACCGTGAAGACCGTCCTGAAAGTAAGTGCGTTCTAGTTTGCCCTGGTTCATACTGCTCCCCGAAACCGAAATACTCGTCACACATAAATCATGCGTTGCGCCCTAAAACTGGCACACGTCAAACAATACCGGCTCACAGCTGATCGTGGAAGCAAACCTAGCCTTCATGGTCAGGCAGTGTCGAATCCCAAGCTCTCGCCCTCACATAAAATATTCATGTTCAAAGCAAGAACTCGATCGTCAACGCTTATGCTGGTTTCTTCAGCCACATTCTTCTCTTTGTCGATCTGGTTTTCTACCAACGCGATATCTGGTGCACTTGAGATAGAAAAATCGGTTGATGAATCGTCTATCGCGCTTCTGACGGTCGCAGTCCAACTCGGATTTGTGTTTGGCACGCTGTTGATCTCGTTCACTAACCTCTCCGATCTGATCAACGCTCGAACACTGTTTGCGATCTCGGCACTACTTGCCGCAGTCACAAATTTACTGGTGATACCGCTTGAGTCCACATCCCTGTTGATAACCGCACGCTTCGCCACAGGTGCATTTTTAGGCGGTGTGTATCCGCCGGCTATGAAAGTGATTTCCGGCTGGTTCACACGGGGTCGAGGCTTTGCTCTAGGCACCATGGTTGGGGCGTTGACGATAGGTTCTGGCTCACCTCACCTTCTGCGATCGGTGTTTTCTGAGAACTGGCAGGCGGTGATCATTGGTAGTTCGATTCTGGCAGTAATCGGTGGGGTCATCTTGAGATTTTCCGTCATAGACGGACCCCACGACGTAAAAGGCGCCAAGTTCAAACCTCGCTACCTGCTGGGAGCGCTGACCGCTCGTGGTCCACTACTGACTCTTACCGGTTATCTGGGGCACCAGTGGGAGTTGTACGCGATGTGGGCATGGATCGGCAGCTTCATGCTCTATGTCGTTGGTGATAGAACGTTGATCGGTGATGGGCTCGACTTAGCGAGCGGTTTGACTTTCCTTGTGTTTGCTGTTGGAGCAGTAGCGAGTTCGCTTGCCGGGATTTGGTCGGAAAAAATCGGGCGAACGGCTGTCGCGAGTATTGCAATGGTGATCAGTGGGACTGTGGCGGCATTCATCGGGTTTATACCCCATGAATTAACCGTGTTGATCGTAATCCTCGCAATCATCTGGGGGGCTTCTGTTATCGCCGACTCTGCCCAGTTCTCTACCGCTATGACCGAGCTTAGCGATCCTGTGTATCGAGGCACAATGCTTACTTTCCAGACGGGTATAGGTTTCGCTCTGACCGCGGTATCGATCTGGTTGCTGCCTATCGTAAAAGACTCTTCGGGTTGGGGCTGGGCGTTTGCAATGCTGGCACTGGGGCCGATTGTTGGAACAGCCGCGATGATGCGACTTCGATCACTCCCCGAAGCCGCGAATCTCGCGGGCGGTAAGCGCTAGCTGATCGTCTAGCCATTGACCCATCACTTGAGCCGTACGGTTGCGAACTCTTCTTTCTCCTGCGCTACCAGAAGTGAAGGCCCGGCAAATGAAAATGCTGCTGGCAGCCCCCCGATAAACCATGCGGGTCACTGGCGCGAGCCCGAAAGGCCGTCAAATCGATAATTTCAGTACGGGAAGGCTCAACTAGCGGTTGCAGCTCCACGTCGTCGTCGTCGCCACCTGCGAGAGTTCCTACGTGACTTTGTTGCACCGTTGGCGGAACTGGTAGGTCTATCGGGTAACGTGGTTTCGTCAGCGATGGAACCGTTCACAGAGGACTTGAATTTACGCGGTTTCGTTGTTCCAGGGGCCTTCGCGTTGGGCTTGATCCCGTTCATGTCGGACAGGTACCGGCCAGTGGACGATTTTTTAACCGATGCGACGAACTCAGGCGTTCCTTCCGCCACTAATTCTCCGCCTCGTTCACCGGCAAGAGGACCAAGATCAACTATCCAGTCGGCGTTCTTGATCAAATCGAGATGGTGCTCGATCAGGATGACCGAGTTACCGGCGTCTACAAGCCTGTGAAGAACAATCATCAACTTGGCAGCATCGTCAAATGAGAGACCAGTGGTCGGTTCATCGAGGATATAGACGGTCTTGCCGGTTGAGCGCTTTGACAGTTCGGAAGCAAGCTTGATCCGTTGCGCCTCACCGCCAGAGAGTGTCGTTGCTGGCTGTCCCAAGTGTATGTAGCCAAGACCGACATCGGTCAGCGTTTGCATCTTATTGGCTATCGGCGGGATGTTCTCGAATAGCTCAGCTGCTTCCGAAACAGTCATATCGAGCACTTCGGCAATTGACTTGGTTTTGAACTTGATTTCGAGCGCTTCACGGTTGTACCGAGCGCCGAGGCAAACCTCACACGGCACGGTAACGTCAGGCAGGAACTGCATCTCGATCTGAACGTACCCGGCTCCGTTGCACGCTTCGCAACGACCGCCTTTTACATTAAAAGAAAAACGGCCGGGCTTGTAGCCACGAGCCTTGGCTTCGGGCATCGAAGCGAAAATATCTCGAATATTCGTAAACACGCCGGTGTATGTCGCGGGGTTAGAGCGCGGTGTGCGACCAATGGCCGACTGATCGATATTGATTACTTTGTCGACGTGTTCGAGACCGGTGACCTCGTCGTGATCTCCTGGTCGGTCTTTCGAGCGATAGAAGTGTTGCGAGAGCTTCTTCGAAAGGATTTCGTTCACGAGAGTGCTCTTACCTGAGCCTGAAACCCCGGTAACGCAGGTTAAGGTCCCAAGTGGGATCGCCACCGAAATGTTTTTCAGGTTGTTCGCACGACCGCCGCCGATGACGATCTCTTTTCCGTTTCCTTTACGTCGCTTCTCCGGAATAGGAATTGACATACGACCGGCGAGATAGGCGCCCGTAAGCGATTCCTCGCACTCTAGAATCTTCTCTATGGGACCTTCGACGACGATGTTTCCACCGGACTGTCCGGCGCCGGGACCAAGGTCAACGATATGGTCGGCAGCACGCATCACCGCTTCATCGTGTTCGACGATCAGAACCGTATTTCCTACGTCGCGAAGATTCTGCAGAGTTCCGATCAGGCGGTCGTTGTCGGCCGGGTGCAATCCAACGGAAGGTTCGTCACAGACGTACAAAACACCCATTAGACCAGAACCGATCTGAGTTGCGAGCCTTATTCTCTGGCCCTCACCACCCGAAAGCGTTGCCGCTGCGCGATTAAGCGTCAGGTAGTCGAGTCCGACTCTCGAGAGGAAACCAAGTCGTGCTTCAACTTCCTTCAGAATTTGGGCCGCAATTGCCTGTTCACGATTATTCAGGGGATCTTTGGTTTCTCCATTATCTCCACCCGGCCAGATACCCGTGCGGCACGCTTCGGCCCACCGGAGTGCATTCTCGACCGATTGGCCCGTGACTTCCATAACGTTCATGCCGATTATCGTTACAGCTAGTGCTTCGGGCTTGAGACGGGCGCCATCGCAGCTGGCGCATGCTCGTTGTGTCATGTATCTCGCGAGATCGTCTCGAACCGAGTCCGATTCGGTGTCGACGTATCGACGCTCCATGTTTGGAATCACGCCATCGAAGGCTGTGTTCCAACTGTAAACTCGGCCTTTTTTTGTTTGGTGAGAAACCTCGAGCTTCTTACCGGCTGTTCCATAGAGAATCACCGATAGATGTTCAGGATCCATCTCGCGAACCGGCATATCCATCGAGAACCTAAAGTGCTCTGCCAGCGATTCGAGTGTCGAGTGGTACCACGGAGAGTTCGTACCGGATCTTGCCCAGGGGGTGATAGCACCATCGTTCAGGCTGAGGGACTTGTCTTGGATCACCAGATCGGGGTCGACCTCCAGTTTGTATCCGAGCCCGGTGCAGGTCGGGCAGGCTCCAAACGGGGTATTGAACGAGAAGTTACGTGGCTCGAGTTCTGCTATCGATATATCACAGTGGAGGCATGCGAAGTGTTCTGAGTAGACGACGTCGTCGTCAGCACCTTGCTTACCTGCTCCCAACTTCGAGGCGATCAGGTTGCCTCCAGCGAGCCGTAACCCCGTTTCGACCGATTCTGTCAGCCGTTCGCGATCGATTTCTTCTCGAACGATTATTCGATCGACAACCACCTCGATATTGTGCCACTTAGTTTTTGAGAGTTTGATTTCGTCAGCGAGATCTCGGGTTTCACCGTCGATTCGCATGCGTACGAAGCCATCTCGACGAGCAGTCTCGAATACCTGTACATGTTCACCCTTCATGTGGGTGATCATCGGGGCCAGTACTTGTAGGCGAGTGCCCTCTTCCCAATTCAGAATCGAATCGACGATCTGCTGAACGGTCTGGCGCTGAACAGGTCGACCGCAGTTGTAGCAGTGGGGTCGACCTGCGCGCGAGAACAGCAGGCGTAAGTAATCGTAGATCTCGGTGACAGTTCCAACTGTGGAGCGGGGGTTTTTCGAAACGCCTTTTTGATCGATAGATATCGAAGGACTCAAACCCTCAATGTGATCGACGTCCGGCTTTTCCATTTGACCCAAGAACTGGCGAGCGTATGCGGAGAGAGACTCTACGTAGCGTCGCTGGCCCTCGGCGAAGATGGTGTCGAACGCCAGACTGCTCTTGCCCGACCCTGACACCCCCGTGATCACCGTCAGCGTGTCTCGCGGCAGCGTGATGTCAAAATTCTTTAGATTGTGTTCGCGGGCACCGCGGATGATGATGTTGGATTCGGGCATATTCGATGGGTTCTAGAGCCAACTGTAATTGTGTTCCGAGGTGTAACGGTGTTTAGCGTCTGCGGAGCGCTAATTAGAAATCAGTTCAACTGAGTGTAACAATCCGGTGCATGTTTCCGGCGGGCAGTGTCACTCGCTTAGGCATTACGACCTGGGTGGGCTTTTCTCAGTGGTTGCAATGTCATTATGCCGGTCTGGGTTGCTGTTTCCGTTGGCGACATCTCCCGGTCGCCTGCGAATTTCGTCCATAAACGCCTCGGAACGCAATTCTCGATCCAGAACGTGGTGAATCTGCGCCCTCATAATTCTGGAGAGTTGCCTGTTTTCTTCTCCACCGACTTTCATTCGATCAGCCTGGCTGAACTCAGCTCGAGCGAGAAACCTGAGTAGCTTGATCGTGTTCAGGCTGGCAGGGAGAAGGGCTGTTTCTCCGACGGGTCGAGCGCTACTGCTCACCAGCCCACCCCGATTGGCAGAGTAGAGATGGTCGGCTGGCTCCAACTCGACGCCAGTCTCGACGCAACGCGATAACTCGGGAGCGAATCCACTGAGTTGGAGCAACCTCATCTCGAAAAAATGGATAACCATTTCAAGGTTCTCGGTTACTTCGAGTTTTTCGAGCGCGTCTGTCAGCAATCGAAACAAAGGCTGGTTAGCGCCGTTTTCAACTGAGAACCGCTCGGCCATTTCCGCAACATACGAAGCTCTAGAGAACCGGTCTAGGTCATTTCGTAATCCTCTGAAACCATCGAGAGTAGAGGCCTGACTAAACCCGTGTAATGTCAATGTCTCTCGGACGGACACGCTCACATATTTGAGGAGATCGAGATGGCCACCGATTTTTGAACCCGGTTTACGAGCCGCTTTCCCAACACCTCGAACTAGGCCATGAACCGGTGTCACCAGTGTGATTATCCGGTCTGCTTCACCAAGGTTGCTGATGCGCACGACCACTGCATCGGTTGTATATGTGATCGGCCGGCGCTTTGAAGTCATCTTGCCAATCATATCCATCCGAACGCATACGGTATCTACGCGGATAGGTGTATCCCGTTAACGTGTAGGCATCGGCTGTTTCGGGTCAGCCACACAGGATATCGTGTAGCTTCGGGAACATTGCATCGAGCAATCACCGGTAACGCTACCGTGTAAGAGCTTTGAAGCGTCCGCGTATTAATCAGGTGTTCCGCGCGTTTCGGCCACGGACTGGGCTATTTCAACCCGGCTTTCGAGCGCGTGGGCGAGCGTTGAGTCGTCGGCGTACTCAATATCCGAGCCGCTCGGCAACCCGCGAGCTAGGCGCGTGACTGAGACTCCCAGTGGGCCTATTAGCTGCTGGATGTACATGGCGGTTGCTTCGCCTTCGAGGTTCGGATTCGTTGCGACGATCACCTCGGTGACCGTTCCGTCCCTGAGCCGCTCAAGTAACTCGCGCAGTTTCAGGTCGTTTGGTCCAATGCCGTTTACTGGCGAAATAACACCATGCAGAACGTGGTATAGACCGGAGTAGGCGCGTGCCCGCTCTATTGCCACAACGTCCAGTGGTTCTTCGACTATGCATATTCGAGTGCGGTCACGCTGTGAGTCACCGCAGATAACGCACTCGGCTGACTCAGCGAGGTTTGCGCAGATGTCGCAAAGCACCACTTTTTCTTTTACGCGCAGAATCGCTGCTGCAAACTCTTCGGCCTCTTCCTGCGGCATTCGAATAAGGTGATAGGTGAGGCGCTGGGCGCTTTTCGGTCCAATTCCGGGCAACCTGTGAAATGCTTCGATCAGGCGAGCGACTGGCGGTGCAGCGGAAGGAGAGGTTTCGGATGGGGCCATAAATACGCTTGGATTAACCTTGTGCGTTCAGTTTTGGTGTTTTCGGCTACGTCAGGCCCGGAATGTTCATGCCGCCGGTGATTTCGCCCATCTTGTCGGCTGCGAGCTTCTGGGCAGTGTCCATTGCTTCGTTGGTAGCGGCGAGAATCAGGTCCTGAAGCATTTCAACGTCTTCGGGAGCTACGACTTCGTGATCGATTGTGATCGATTCGATTGTCGTGCCCCCGATATCGGATACCTTGATAACGCCGCCACAGG
>CAYTAO010000005.1:52443-53873 GCA_964435915.1 uncultured Dehalococcoidales bacterium | reverse complement strand
CTTGATGTCATCGGCGTCTGCAAAATTGTCGATCAGCGGTGGGATTAGTCTTGCTGCGTTGGTGTAGAGCTCCGACCCTTCGTTTTCCAGGGTTGATGTCATTTCGGAGTGGAGTCGTGACGGTGTAAGCCGTTCGTCTGAGGTCAGTACAAATTTGCCAGTGTGGAACGTAATAAACACCAGTGAGAGTGCTGCGCAGGCACCGACGAATATCCACATTCGTCTTCGGTCTAGAACGAAGTCGGTGAGTGATTTTGGCCAATTCGAGACGATCAACAGGCTTGCAAGGAATGAGGAGAATGCGAGGTACGGAAGGTAAGGGGGCAAGGTAATAAATACGATCCACTGCACAAGGATGATTGGCAGGCTTACCCACAGGAAATCGTGATCACGCAACTTCGATCGAGTGCGGACTACCAGCCATGTCGAGAGAAGCATGATCGCCGTAAAAGCTACAGCTGGATACACGCCAAAAAGTCCGAATTCGATTCCTGAGGGATCGGTCCAGAACAACAGGTTGTCCCAGATGAAATTTGGTGATTCAAGCAGGTTCGACGAAACAATACTCGTTCGTCCTGCGATTTGTTGCTGGTATTCATTGAGATTGAAGGCGTAGTAGGAAACAAGTACGGCATACGGTATAGCGAATGTGATTGCTGCTTCTACCCAGTAGGAGAATCCGCCGAATCCGGTCTGGCGAAATCGTCGAATTAGTCCGAATCCAAATACGGCGAAGGCCAGCAACATGTATGTCGGGTGCATCGTGCCGCAGAGGGCAAGAATGAATACCGAGACATGGAACCGGCCGATCTTCTTGTCTTGTAGGGCCAGGAAACCTGTGAACAGCACTGCGCCAAGAACTTCGGGTCGAACAGTGGGTGCTGATTGCACAAAGTAAGTTAGCGAAAGCAGGGTTAGTAGAACGAGAAACCGCAACGAATAGTCACGTGGGAACAACCGCCGCAACGCCAACAAACTAATGAACGACATAAGGAAAATGAACAGGAACTGATAGACCCGGAACCCGAACGGACCAAAATCGAATCCGAGGACCATAGTAAGTTTGAGAAGAATGCCGTAGGCGTACGTGAATGCCGTCGGTAAGAAGAACGACGGAGCAAATTCGTTGCCTATCCAGAAGCCGGGGCTTCCCTTGAGGGCCGTGCCCATGGCTGCGATGATGTAATAGCCATCGTCGGTTGACGGAGCGAGGATGAAAAATCCCACGAGAAACGTGAACAACCAGACAGCGGCTCCAGCAGCAATAAATAATTTTGAATTCAATACTAGGCTGCCTGTCAGGTGGACACTCATTGAGAACCCGTTCGGTTGAAACAGTATGTTGATTCCCCATACATGTTCAGCACGGCTATCGAATTTGCACGCTACTCGTTAACGCATCCATTGGTATTACGACTCTTCCAGGGTGA